>JAPOKD010000799.1 GCA_029977825.1 Planctomycetota bacterium
CACATAACCACTCGGACCGCTCCAATCGCTCCAGCAGCATGGGAAAATCATGACATTGGTTCCCGTCATGTAATGCGTAGGTCGAAATAACCGTCGAGTCAAAACAGAAACATGGCGAAAAAGAAACCCACAACCACTTCTACGGGCAACAAATCCGATGAACAGAGCTTCGATTTCGAGGAATCACTCGGGTCGGTTGAGGGTATTGTGAGCCAATTGGAAAGCGGCGAACTGGGGCTTACGGCTTCTTTGCAAAAATACGAGCAGGGGATTCGCGAACTCAAGCAATGCCAAACCCTGCTCGATGCAGCTGAACAAAAGATCAGTCAACTGTCCGGTTTTGATGCTGACGGGAACCCCGTTACCGTCCCCCAGCCGACGAACACGTCGGCCGCCAAACGCGGCAAGACCGCCAGTCGGGGCAAAAAGGCGGGAAAAACGGTCCAAGAGGATTCGTCTGCGGTCGCCCCCGAAGAAAACGCCTCTAGCGTGGACGATTCGCCCGGCCTCTTCTAAACTCTGAGCGGCCTCGAATTTCCAGCCACCGCAGTGAATTGCAGTCTTGCAGATGTCTTCCAACCGCCAAAAAACCTCGGTCGATTGCGGCTTTGATGACCTGCGTCCAAGAATCGAGCAAGCACTGACCCAAGCTTGCAGTTTCGGAAACGGCTGCCCGGATCGGCTGGGTGAAGCGATGAGCTACGCCCTTCTTGCGCCAGGCAAGCGTTTGCGGCCTGCGTTGGTGATGATGGCTGCGGAATGCTGTGGCGGTTCGATGGAAGACGCCATGCCTGGGGCGGTGGCGGTGGAAATGATCCACGCTTATTCGCTTATCCACGACGATTTACCTGCCATGGATGATGACGATCTGCGGAGAGGCAGGCCCACCGTTCACATCAAATATGACGAAGCTACCGCTATTTTAGCCGGTGACGGCCTGCTCGCGGAGGCATTTGCCCACCTCAGCCAGCACATCACAGATCCCAGTAAAGCGATTGAAGCTATCCGGGCCCTGTCTCTCGCGGCAGGAGCTTCTCATCTGGTTGGTGGACAGGCCGACGATTTGGCTGCCGAGCAGGACACCAAGCTACCGGCCCCTATACCTCCGAAAACTGCGGGTTGCCAAGATGACACACTGGACTGGAGCGAATTAATCGACTTCCCAAGACTTCAGCACTTGGAATCGATCCATCGCCGGAAGACTGGTGCGTTGTTTTCGGTCTCCCTCGACTTGGGGGCCATGCTGGTCGATGCGAATGACAGACAGCGTCAGTGGTTGAGCAGCTACGCCGCCGCCATTGGTTTGGCTTTTCAAGTCGTCGACGACTTGCTTGATTACACGGCAGAAGCGACCACACTGGGAAAGCGGACAGGAAAAGATGCCGATCGAGGCAAGCTGACCTACCCCGGTCTGCTCGGGCTGGACGGTGCTCGCCAAAAGGCCCAAGAGCTGGTTGCATCCGCCCACCGCGATGCCGATAAATTCGGGGATTCCGGTCGACGATTGCGATTGTTGGCCGATTTTGTACTGGAGCGATCACATTGAACAAGACAACAACAGACAGTGACCACCATCCATTGGGTGAGCACCCGCTGCTGGCCAGCTTGGATGATGCCACGCCACTTCGCGACTTCTCGACCCAGCAACTTGAACAGGCGGCGTCCGAAATACGGGACGTGCTGTGCAATCTACTCGCAACCCGCACTGCTCATTTTGCGTCGAATCTGGGCGTGGTTGAATTGTGCCTGGCACTCCACAGCGAATTCGATTTTCGAACCGACCGCTTGATCTGGGATACGGGGCATCAGGTTTATCCCCATAAACTTGTGACAGGCCGGTACAAGGAGTTTGCTGGTATCCGTACTGCAGGCGGATTGATGGGATATCCCAACCCGGCTGAAAGTGTGTATGACCTTTTCATGACCGGACACGCCGGCTGCAGTGTCAGTACTGCCGTGGGCCTACGCAGTGGCGATGTGGTCGGTGGGCAGGAAGATCGACGAACCGTCGCGGTCATAGGTGATGGTGCGTTTCCAAGCGGAATCGTATTTGAAGCCTTGAACAATGCGGGCGAGTTGGGTGACGACCTGACCATCGTTCTCAACGACAACAAGATGTCGATCTGCCCGCGAGTCGGAGCAGTTGCCAACTACCTTGACCGCCTACGGTCCAATCCGTTCTACACCGGCTTGAAAAGCGAGGTCGTGCGTCTTCTGGACCATGTCCCCATGTTCGGTGACCCCACTGAACGTTTTCTGGCTCAGATGAAAGAGGGTGTGAAAGCGGGTCTGCTGGGTGGAATGTTATTTGAAGAACTGAACATCCGATACATCGGCCCTATTGATGGGCACGACCTGGCACTGACCCGCAAGTATCTGGCAATGGCCAAGGAGATCAAAGGCCCAGTGCTTCTTCATGTGGTGACAGAAAAGGGCCATGGCTACAAGCCCGCCGCGGAGGATCCCGTATTTTTCCACACGCCACCTGTATTTACAGACGACGATGGCAAAGCGATCACGCAAAAAAGTGAAGGCCTGCCACCCTTTACTTTGCATGCTCGCGAAGCCATCCGAAAACAGATGGCCGAGGATCCTCGCGTGACAGTGATCACCGCAGCAATGTGCCAGGGAAACAAACTGGAACCGCTTCGCGAGGAACACCCGGACAGATTCTTCGATGTCGGCATCTGTGAGTCCCACGCGGTTGCGTTTGCTGCAGGCCAGTGCAAGACCGGCCTGCGGCCAGTCGTGGATATCTACAGTACCTTTTTGCAGAGAAGCTACGACCAGATATTCCAGGAAGTCGCCCTGCAAAATCTGCCAGTCGTATTCATGCTCGATCGCGCTGGTCTCACCGGCCCTGACGGCCCGACCCACCATGGCCTTTTTGACATCGGCTACATGCGACTCTTTCCCAACATGGTTTGTATGGCACCGGGATACGCTAACGAAGTTGACCTGATGTTGGATGCTGCGTTGGCACATGACCAACCCTGCAGCATACGCTATCCGAAAGCTTCAGCCCTGCAACTGGAACATACCCCAGCTCAAATCGAAATTGGAAAAAGTGAAACGCTTCGAGAGGGAAGCGATGGAACCATCATCGCTTTCGGCGCCATGCTTGAGCAGGCCCTGGCGGCCGCCGATGCACTGAAAGATGAGCTGGAGGTCGCGGTTATCAATGCACGATTTGTGAAGCCCATGGACCTCGAAATGGTGCAAAGCTCACTCGCCGATGGCAAGTTCGTGGTGACC
>JAPOKD010000110.1 GCA_029977825.1 Planctomycetota bacterium
GAATTTCGTTGCTTATCGTCAGTCATCAGCTAGATTCTTGCGGGTATTACGGGCTTGGGCAGGATGCGTGCGGCCTGCCTGCTACTAAAAGTGTTGGGATGACGCTTGCGTTGGATTTGCAATTCGCCGCTCTCTATCGTTGCCCGCCAGAAGGGGCTGTAGCACAACTTTCCAGATCAAAACTTCGGATTCGCGAGCAAAATCTTGCGTAAACCGATCGTCTCATAGCATCAACCACAGCCCAGCAACGAAGTCCACGCCCCTGTGGAACGATGAACCATGCGTGCATTCTTCGATCATTCGCCTCGCAAGGCAAGCAGGGAGACGATCTCTGAAAAACAGCATCGGGTCAAAACAATAGTCCAAATCGGGGACAATACTGTCGTAAATCAGGGTAACTGCAACACGAAAAAGCTGCAAATCAGCGGGAGCAATGCCACACTTTTTGAACGGCTGCCAAGTAAGCTGACACCCTGTGGCTGGCCTGAAGCTCTATCTTGGAACCTGAGTCGCCCTTGGGCACGATCTTCTGGTGGGCAACTTTTGAACCCAAACGGGGGCTTTTGCGGTCAAATTAGACGGTGGGAGACTTTGGCTTGCGATAAGCCCCCAAACTGCGCAGAACCCCCGTTTCTGATGCAAAATGGGGAATCAACACAGACAGATAGACGCCGAACACGGGATTCCGTAAATAAAGGCCCCCTCCACCTCAATCGCTGGACGCAATTTTGAATCAAGACGGACACCATTCCGAGGACGACCGCTCGTGCCAGAACGTAGCCGTTCTGGGAGCAACGGGAAGCATTGGTACAGCAACCATTGATGTTGTCACGCAGCTCAATCGGGTCGATCCTGACTTCCGCTGGCACATCAACACTGCTTCCGGGCACAGAAACACTCAATTGCTGGCCGAACTGGCAGGTGGTCTTGAGCATCCGCCTGACCGGATTGTCTTATCAGACAACAAGAACGGTGAAGATTTTGGAACTGCCGAGGCTGAACTCCGTGCCTTGGGCTCGAAAATCGAGTTTGGCCCAGATGCCCTGGTTTCTGCCGCCAGTGACAAATCAGTAGACGTGGTTGTGGCAGCAATCGTAGGTCGCGCGGGTCTTGAGAGCACGATGGCCGCCGTTGAGGCTGGAAAACGTGTGGCTCTGGCCAATAAGGAAACTTTGGTAGTCGCTGGCCCAGTCGTCAGCCGGTGCTGCGAAAAAAGTGGCGCCGAACTATTGCCGGTGGACAGCGAACACTCAGCCATTTTTCAGTGCATTCAAGCAGCAGCATCGAAGCCAAAAAAGTTGATTTTAACCGCGAGTGGTGGCCCATTTCGCAAATGGACTCGTGAGCAAATGGATGCGGCAACTCCCAAGTCGGCGTTGGCGCATCCAACCTGGCAAATGGGTCCAAAAATCACCATCGACTCGGCCACGATGATCAATAAGGCACTCGAGGTCATCGAAGCCAGGTGGCTGTTTGGTCTTCCGGCCGATGCGATCGAGGTAGTCGTGCATCCACAATCCATCATTCATTCGATGGTGGAGTTCGAGGATAGCTCAGTGATTGCCCAGCTGAGCCCCCCCGACATGCGATTGCCGATTCAATATGCGTTGACCTATCCACGCCGGTTGCCGTGCCCCAGTCCGGACTTTGATCGGACCCAGCCGTGGGACCTTACACTCGAGCCGGCTGACCTCGAGCGTTTCCCTGGTCTGGAACTTGGTTTCGAGGTCGCAGCCGCTGGCGGAACGGCGGGTGCGGTCTTGAATGCTGCCAATGAAGAGGCGGTCGGTCTGTTCCTCGCCGGAAAAATCAGGTTTACTGACATCGTGCGAGGCTGCCGCGAAGTGCTTGAAAACCACTCCCACGAGTCAGATCCACCGCTGGATCGGTTGTTGGAGCTCGATCGCTGGGCCCGGAACGAATTGCACAAACGATTCGAAGTCTCATGAGAGATGTCCCGTGACAACACCGCAGCCGCTGTTTTTCGTGTTCAAATGCGGTCACAACCGGCTTTGAAACACCCCGTTATCCCTGCAAAGTGGTCGAAATGACATAATCTTACGTACTGCGTTCCCGTAGTGACTGTATACGACCCAACCTGCACCAACACCTGACACCCGCCTGAACCTGAACAAGGCATCCTGAATGTTGCTCGAATTGCTCTCCACCCATCTTCTGTTGGCCGCAGAAGATAGCTCAAATTTTCTGGTTTCCCTTCTATCATCATTCGCCCTTTACGGGCGAGTTGCGTTGGGTATTGGACTTGTTATTTTCGTTCATGAACTCGGACACTTCGTTGCCGCCAAGACATTTGGCGTTAAATGTGAAAAGTTCTACGTGGGATTCGATGTCCCGATCCGCCTGGGCCCGATCAAATTTCCACGCACCTTGGGGAAATTCCGTTACGGCGAAACGGAGTATGGCATCGGAATTGTGCCACTTGGTGGCTACGTGAAAATGCTCGGTCAGGATGATGACCCGCGGAAGCAGGAAGAAGAAGCGAAACGCATTCAGATTGAGAGTGAAGGCGAGGAACCTGAAGAACAGGCGGCACCAAAACTTGACCCGCGAAGTTTTCCGGCCAAGCCCGTTTGGCAACGAATGATCATCATCAGCGCGGGTGTGGTCATGAATGTGATCACTGGCGTTCTTTTCGCTGCGATTGCTTACGGGTATGGAGTTGCCTACAGCCCGGCGATTGTCGGTGGTGTTGTTCCTGGCGGTCCTGCGTGGCAGGCGGGAATCGAACCCGGTGGTAAAGTTGTCTCGGTCGGCACATGGAGCGATCCAGAGATGCACTTCCGTGAAATGAAAATGGAAATATTGACCGATGGATTGGAAAATCCCGACAAGCCTATCGATGTTGAAATCAAGTATGAAAACGGTACTCGGAACTTCGAACTGGTAACACAACCGCGTCCCGAAATGAAGGATGCGAGAATGATCGGGATCGCGATCCCGAATATCGCGACACTTGCCGCCACCCCCTACACGTTGCAAGGCACAGTTGCATCGCAGACCTTCACTGAGCAGGACGGGGGAGCCTCGATCATTGCCTATGATGGCACACCGATCAATGAACAGGCAATTGTCCCGGGTACACCATTTTTTGATTACCTGTATTCGAACCCGAATAAAACAATCCAATTGACACTGCGAAGGACGGATGGCAGCGAGCGATCGGTTGCTCTGCCACCGCAGCCCTCAAAATCGCTGGGTGCCAGATTCGCAATCGGTCCCATCGTAGCTCTGGTTGAAAATGGCCCTGCTGCCAAAGCTGGCATGCAAGTTGGTGACGTGATTCAAAGCTACGGCGACACAACTGATCCGGATGCATATGGAATGGCAACCGATCTCGTGGGCGTCAAAGACACAGTGAATGTCACCGTGAAGCGAGGCAAGGGTGCTGACGCGAAGACAATAGATCTTGCCATTACACCTGTTGCCTCTCCTCAAACTCTGCCACCCAACCAGAGTATCGCTGGCGAAATAGCAATCAATGCTGTTGGCTTTGCCTATCAACCGCAGCCTGTAATTTCAAAAATAATCGCAGAAGCAAAAACTGCAGCAGGTGATGCAACCGACAGCGATACCGAGTCTTTGCAACCAGGAGATGAAATCAAGGAAGTACGCCTGACCAGCTCACTAGCTGACAATGAAGCGTTGAATGATGAGCGTTTCAAAATGATCATGGAACAACTTCGAAGTGGCTGGACGATCAACCCGGTGTCCACACTCAATGCTTTGATCGAGACCATTCAATTGCTGCCAGCAGGAACCGAGCTCAAAGTGATTGCCAATCGATCCTCAAACAACCAGGTGATTGAATCAACGCTGGTGGTCAGTTCTGATGATCGACATCAATTCGAGCGTGGCATTGCCTTCACGCCAACCGAATCGATCCAGCAGGCAACCTCACTTGGTTCAGCACTCACCCTTGGGGTCAAGGAAGGATATCGACGGTTCACCGATGTGATCCGTTTCCTTCGAATGCTACCACGTGGAAAAATCAAATTGCGTCACGTGGGCGGACCACTTGAAATCGTCAACATTGCCAAGAATGAAGCCGAAAAAGGGATTTCACCTCAACTGATGTTCCTCACCATGCTCAGTATGAATCTGGCAATCCTGAACTTCTTGCCCATTCCTGCGTTGGATGGCGGTCACATGGTATTTCTGATTTATGAGCTTGTTGCAGGCAAGCGTGCCAACGAACAGCTCGAATTCAGACTTACACTGGCTGGCGTTCTGGCCCTGCTTGTGCTGATGGTCGTGGTGTTCGCAAACGACATTCTGCGGCACTTGTAGATGCGGCACTGTTGCAGATGCGGCACTTATAGATTTGAGGCATTGATCGATTACAGAAGCCTGGTCCTGCCAGCGCAAACAGCCTGCATGAGCTTGGCCTCTTGAACTGTGAACTGTGCAAGAACGTCCTTTGCATCCAACTCCGAGGACACATCCGCAAGCGACGGGGCCACGTCAATAGCGAGCCACGCTGGAATCGATCTGCAAAGTCCAAGCGTCGATGCCGCCCGCCATATTCTGCACGTTCGCGTAACCTCTGTCTCGCAAGGCGCGTGTCACCTGCATGCTGCGTCCACCATGATGGCAGTGCACCACAATGCGTGAATCCTGATGAGGTTCCAATTCCTCCAAACGCAACCGCAACTCACTCATCGGCAACAAAACACTTCCGTCGATTCTTGCAATGTCGTACTCATTCTGCTCGCGCACATCAAGCAGCAGAAATTCTTCCTGATTTTGCTGCATCGTGTTGACTGCCACAACATCGATTTCGATGGGTAGCTCTGCTTGTTCAGACATTGAACCTTCCTGCAATATTTATTGTTTACTTTAAAGGCGGCAATTGGAAATCGGAGTTTCAATGACGGCGGAAGCCCCCAGGGTTTCCAGGCGTTCCATGGCATCGATCACAGCCCCACGTTTCACCATGACCCTGATGCTGCACCACTCAGGATCTTCGAGTGTATTGACAGTGGGTGAGTTGAACCCAGGCGTGATCGCCTCAGCGGCTTCCAATTTGCTTCGAGGCACATTGTATTCAAGCAATGAGTAGTCCCGGGCAATCACCACACCCTCGAGTCGGCGCACCACGCGGTCCGCAGTCTCTGCGTCCCGGCATCGGTCGTTCTGGATCAGTACAGTTTCGTAGGAGTCAATTTCTTCGAGGATCCGCAGTCGATTCGCAGCCAGCGTACTACCCGTTTCCACAAGATCAACAATGGCATCAGCGACTCCGAGTTGGATCATCACCTCGACTGAACCTGACAAGGAAACGAGATGTGCAGTTGCTTGATGTTTGGCGAGATAGCGCTGTGTGATGGCAGGAAAACTGGTAGCGATGCGTTTACCATCGAGATCCGCAGCTGATTTCAAGTCGGCATCATCAGGAACACAAATGGCTAATCGGCAGCGTCCAACCCCAAGCCTCATGCGAACTTCGGCACTGCCACCGGATTCTTCCAGCAGATCACTACCGGTGATGCCCATGTCGATCGCCCCCTCAGCGCAGAGGGTCGGGATATCATCAGTGCGTAAAAAGATCAGCTCTACCGGCAAGCCACTGACACGAGCGAAGAGGCCCCGATTTTGCCGTCGGAAGCTCAATCCCGCCTGCTTGAGCAGATCGCCGGCGATGTCGCTCAGACGCCCCTTGCTGGGCAAGCCGATTCGTAAATTCTGTTCAGAGTCCAAATTTTCACTCACTCTCAGAGGATGATGGTATCGAGTCACTGTCAGTATGACGACTTGCTTTTTCAACCAGTCCCGAGGTTCCCTCGCGACGAGCCAACTCCTGGGCAATTTCCTGCAGATCCACGCCACGCCACGCCAGCAGGACCATGGTGTGATAAATCAGATCCCCCGCCTCGTAAATGAAATGCTCGCGGCCTTCGTCCCCAGATTCACCGGCAGCTTCGATCAATTCCTCAGCTTCCTCACGAATCTTGCTTCCAATTTTCGAGGCGCCGCCCTCCATCAACTTGGTCGTGTAGGATCCAGCAGGACGTTTTTCGGCTCGCTCCTGCAAGGTTTGCATCAAACGAGTCAGAGATTCAAGCGACTGGCTCATCATTCGATAGATCCAGAGGGGATTGCGGCTTCGTGTGCTCACGATGTTAGACGGAGAACGCCAAATTGCCAACGTCGAGACCAGCAGGATGACTGCGAACCTTCTCGGTGGGTTCTGTCTCTTCCGGTTTTCGGTACGCTAATGATCACAGTGACTTACCTTGCATGACCGATTTCAACGCCAAACCGCCAATATGATCACCATTGTTGACTACCAAATGGGAAACCTTCGGAGCGTTCAAAAGGGAATTGAACGAGTCGGAGGTCAAGCAAAAATCAGCTCTGACCCTCAGGAAATCGCTTCCGCAGAAAAATTGATTCTGCCCGGAGTTGGGGCTTTTGGTGACGCCATGGCCGAAATTAACCGACGCGACCTCGCCGCTCCCATTGTCGACTTTATTCACTCCAACCGGCCCTTTCTCGGCATTTGCCTCGGTCTTCAGTTGCTATTTGAACGTGGATTCGAAAACGGTGAACATGAGGGACTTGGTGTTCTGAAAGGGGACGTTGTGCGGTTCGATCTTCCATCGAACTATAAAGTTCCCCACATGGGTTGGAACACCGTCATTAAACGAGCCGATGCCCCAATCCTCGCCGACACACCTGAAAACAGCCATTTCTATTTTGTTCATAGCTACTATGTGAGACCCGCAGATCCCTCCATCATCGCGTTGGAATGTGATTACGGAGGAAAATTCTGTGCGATGGTGCGACGGAACAACCTCTTCGCTACCCAGTTTCACCCAGAGAAAAGTCAAACCCACGGCCTGCAAGTGCTCAAGGCTTTTGAGCAAATCAATCAATGTGGCACAGACGACAATTCGAAGCCCTCCACAACCTGACCCACCAAACAACCTCCCGCCTTCGCGCTGGAGATCAAAATGGCCCCATGCGAATCAAATTCCATTAGCAAACCGATCGACACAAACCGCTAAGCTGTTCGACGAGGCAAAGGAAGCGGGAAGCCGTATGAAAGGTGATTTATACCGTGCGTGTGACCGGCTCCAGCAACGATCACATGAACGCATCAAAGGCGTCCCACTTTTGCTTGGGCGTTTTCTTGCGGATGGGAACTGCGGCCACGTGAGCACTAGCCAAACGTCTTGCAACTTAAATCTGGACCACCTGTCTCCGGAACCGCCTCACGGCTTGTGCAGCTGACACCAACGATCCAGCCAACTCTCAATGCAAGCATTAGGAAAACAAGTTCAAGGCAAGGGACCAGCTACCGGCAGCATTCCCAGACAAGCTACAAACGGCTATCGATGGCCTTTCCCATTTGCCGTCCAACGGATTCCCTGATATTCCTGGATTCCAAATGCATCAAGTTTGGAGTCCAAAACTGTGCTTTGAGTCCTCTGGCTTGATGTTCGTCCTAGAGAGAAGCAACGGCAGCGGTATCGACAAGAACTGACCATCCTGCGATAGAAACGAAGTGACTTGTTGTCAAAGTTACGACCTACTTTCACGCCCCACCTTTCACGTGCTGGCCCTGCCAGACGACCGAGAAACGAAACAGAAGTAGGATCTCGGCCATTTTACTTAACTTGCGTTGGCCCCTTTCTTTCGAGATACCCAGATGCAATCGCACTATCAAATTCTGATTCAGGGCCTGCAATTGCTACTGTTGACCCCATTGGGAACGCACCTGTGTCTCGCGCAAGCCGATTCACGGTCAGAACAAAAATCTGAGGTTCACAATGAACTGCAAACACTCCAAGTCACGAGCGAACAAGCCAAGGACTCGATTCAGTGGTTAGCGACAAAAGCCTCCAGACACATTCCCCGAACCATCAGTGGTGACAAGAACTGGGGAGATACGAAACGCGTCTGGGCGGGCGTGAAAATCCGGATGGATGGATTCAAACTCAGGACCAATCGCAGGCATCGAGAATTGGAGCAGGGACGATGGATCAAGTATCAGGTGACGCTTCCAGATATTCCTCCTGCCATCAAAGTTGCTGACGTGAGTCCAAGCGTGGACGCAGTCACAGGGGAACAGAGCTGGACGATCACCTCATCGATTGTTTCTCCCATGGAATTCGAAGCGCGTGTTCAACGCTGGAATCTTGGAGTCAGACTATTCAGCGTAACAATCCGTGGTAAAGCAAGAATCCGGATGAACTCAACCATTTCAGTGGGATTCCATGCCAACTACGGAGAAATCCCACCAGGCCTGGTGATTGCCCCGAGCGTCCAGAAAGCGGAGTTGGTGATGGAACATTTTGAGGTGGATCGTGTCAGCAAGATCGGTGGCGATGTTGCGGAAGAATGGGGCGAGCTTCTGGAAGAGCTTCTGATTGAGCGTTTGGTGAAACGGCAGAATGAGAAACTGGTCGGAAAGCTCAACAACTCAATCGACAAAGAACGGGATGAGTTGAAACTTTCACTTGCCGAGTGGCTTGAAAACTGGGGCCGTGCCAACCAATCGGCAGACGCATCCGCATCGGCAGCATCAGTGACCACTCAGGCACCTGCCAACTGAGCCAGCTTATCCGCTGCCGCTCCTTGGTCGATGGCTTCCCCGGCGATTGTCGCCCCCTTCTGCAAGGACTCTGCTTTACCGGTCAGAAACAGCGCAGCGGCGGTTCCCGCGATGACGGTATCTCGGCAGGGTCCCGGCTCGCCAGCAAAAAGCCTGCGTATGATATCGGCACTGGCCGCTGGATCGGGGGCTGCCAAAGCCTCATGTCCGGCGGGCAATAACCCGAAATCATCGGCAGTCCACCGGTGACAGGTCTCCTGATTGTCACCCACCTCAATGACTGTCGTTGTCCCATCAAGTGACACTTCATCCTGACCATCTTCTGCATAAACAATGAACGACCGCGTGGTCCCAAGTTCCCGAATTGCAGCTGCGACCTTTGCTTGAGCATCTGCACTGGAGGTTCCCAGTAATTGGTGGGTTGCTCCTGCTGGGTTGCACAACGGTCCCAGCAGATTGAACAGTGTTTTGACGCCAAGCTTACGCCGCACGCCAACCACATGCCGCATGGCAGGATGCAGTTTGGCTGCAAAACAGAAGCAGATACCGATCTTGTCCAATCGCTCGGCCACAACATCAGCTTCCGACTCAATACCAACACCAAGCTCCTCCAACACATCCGCCGACCCCGTCAGGCTGGAAGCCTTACGATTGCCATGCTTGGCGACGGGCAAACCACAGGCGGCAGCCACCATGGCGACCGCCGTACTGATATTGAATGTGCCGCTGCCACTTCCGCCGGTACCGCAGGTATCGAGAAGCATGGCATGGTGATGCGGGATGCGAGTCATGTGGCGTCGCATCGCCTTGGCTGCTCCCACCAATTCACTGACCGCCTCACCTTTCGCTTTGAGAGCCAGCAACAAGTCCGCAACCTGTTGTTCATCAGCCGCTCCCTGCAGCATGGCGTCAATCAGATCACTGGTGTGCTCTTCACTTAGATCATCCCCTTGCTGGGCATGCGAGATTGCTTGCTGAAAGAGGGAATCATTAGGATAACTTGAATTCATGGCAGCGTTATTTGAAGTTGGATAGGGGATGATTGCATCAAAGCGGGGAAAGTGAGGATGACATACAGGCCTGCAACAAGGAAATATTAACGTCTGGCGATTTCGGGGTCGTCGTGCCAACCCCGGAAACTTAAACTGTTCTTATGACACGCAAGATTATTATCGACTGTGATCCAGGAATCGACGATGCTGTCGCAATTGCCATGGCTCTGTTTGACCCTCGCCTGGAGGTTCTCGCGATCACTGCAGCCGCTGGCACCGTCGGAGCATCTCAGGCAACGACGAACGTAACCGGAATTGTCGGACAACTCGACCCACCTCGCTATCCAAGGATTGGAAAAGCAACTGCGGCCGACAATCCGCCTGTGGGAGATGATAATGTTCTCCACGGCAGTGATGGCATGGGAGGCTGCAATTTCGAGCCGTCAGGCCGACAACACCAGACACCAAGCGAGAAGGTAATTTCCGAGCTTGTCCACCAAAATCCGAATTCCATCACGCTGGTATGTCTTGGCCCGCTGACGAATCTGGCCCGTCTGTGTCGCCGTGACCCCACTGCCATTCCATTGATCAATAATCTTGTCATCAGTGGAGGTTCCGTCAGTCATCCGGGAAATGCATCCCCAACGGCTGAAAGCAACATGTTCTACGATCCTTTGAGTGCGGATCAGATTTTCGATTCGGCTACCACCAAGAGTCTGGTGCCGCTAGATGTGACCGACCAGGTGCAGTTTGGTGTGGAATTGCTTGAAAAGCTGCCTTCTCGTTTTACGCGAGCAGGATCCTTGCTGCACAAAATCCTGCCTTTTGCTTTCCGAATGGCTCACAGGCATCTGGGCCGTGAGTTGATTTCACTTTACGACCCCACCACCTTGTTAGCGGTGCTGGAACCAGAGCTTTTCCAGTGGTCCAGCATGCGTGGCAAGGTGGAACATCGTGGATCATTAACGCGCGGCACAACCATCTTTGACCAGCGATTGCGTCCTGAATGGCCCGTCAACATGGAAGTTGCGATGAGCGTAGACGCGTCCGAAGTGCAAGCTGCCATCATCAGAAGCCTGCGTTATGCAGGTCAAGAGAGCTGACCGGCAACCTGAATGGTGAATGCTCACAGAAAGCGGTGAGCTCGATTTGTTACACGCGTCGAAAACCTCGGTCGATCAGATTCCATACCGATCGCTCAGACACCTTCGATGAGTTGCGGCCAATTCGGCACGTGCTCGCTGACCACATTGAGTTGCGGTCTCATGCACTCGATCAAGAATTTCACCATAAACCGTGATCGGGCCCGCACCAAGATCCCATCCGGCTGCCATGTAGCATTCGTGTGCTTCAGCAATTTCTTCAGCCGCAAGATGCATCACAGCTTGCCTCTTCCAATAGTCTGTCACCACCGTTCTGCGGTCGGTATTACCTGCTTTCGAAACCGTTGACAAATAATCTGATTTCTCAATGGCCGTCTTATCCAGTTGGCATATTCGCTCGATACTGAACTTTGACGCATCGTCGGTCGCCCAATGTGTATTGAGACGAACAGACTGATCAGTGAATACTGAACAACGGGCAGCCTTGGAATACGCATCCAGTGCCAGATCCATATCATCTGACCGTTCGTGGCAATAACCAAGGATTTCCCAACCCCAGGCAAGTTGAGGTGCCAGCACAGTTACTGCTTTAGCGTGTGATGCTGCGGAATTCCAATTCTGCTCGACC
>JAPOKD010000053.1 GCA_029977825.1 Planctomycetota bacterium
TCATACCGCACCCTGCCCGACAACATGAACGCTTTGCTTGCCAATCCTGAGTAGAAAAGCAATGCAAGTTGTCAGGCAGATCAAGTTCAGGCAGCCCAACGGAGAGCTCTTGAACCAGGCTTCCGCCGGCGCGTTGTCAGTAAAAGCTTTCGATTTCTGGATTCTGCGATGAGCAGAAAAACGTATGGCAACCAGGAACCACAGCCTGCCAGAATCGCCGGCACACTGCCGGTTGCTAATCGACCTGGTGGCAGCGTCGACTTCTGACGGCGGATTTTGATCCAGAAACCTAGCAAACAATTCGGCGCAGGAATGTCAGCCGGGGTTGCATGCTACCGACCCGCAAAGGCTGAATTCCTACTCTTTGCGAGCTTGCAAAATTCCGGCAGAACGTTCAATCAAGAAAGTTGATTTTACCAGGGTTCATATCGTAGACCCCTCCCACACAGGAAAGAATCACGGCCTTGGGGAACTGTCCATTCACCGCAGCGCGGATCTGCTTGGAGTGCTTACGCTGATTACGGGTTCCCGAGGCAAATCTTTGATTTCCAGATTTGAGCAAATTCAGCACTTCCTCGGGTTTCAGTGCCTTCTGCTCCTCACGAGTCATCACCCGTTTTCCACGGGGCAACAATCCTGCCTCGTTTTCGTGATCTTCGGCATGACCGAACGCCGTCGCAAAGGTCAGTACGAAAACGCAAACACTTGTCGTGAGTAATCCAGTAGATCAATTCATTTATGCACCGATTTTCTAAAACTGGTTGATTGCTGAATTCAAATAATCCTGCGCCACGTACGAAGCAGGTTCACCCCTCAGGCGGCAGAAGAGTGCCGAGTCAGGCGGCGCAGTGTGGATGCAGCTCTGGCAGTCTGCAAGCAGAGAACTGTGCGGCCCAACTGGTTACAAAATTCATACAACCGGAAGTAGGGTCGTTCAGGTGGTGCCAATCAAAACGACGAATCAGCCTGGAAGATTCACCTTCAATTCATTCAGCCCCACTGGTCGATGCTGTTACGCATACGCAGAGGACGGCCGCGTTCGTACATCGGACCGTTGCATTTCTGCATGATCCAACTGTATCCCTGTACGGGTAGCCCGCCCACTGGAAACGAGATCTTATTGAAGGTTGAGACATGTCAGCGTCGATCATTTCTTACATTCATTCCCCACACCGACACACCCTTTATCGACTGGGCATTCTAGTCATTCTGTTTGCGGTGGCTGGACAGTCCAACACAGCCCAGGCTCAACCAGGACAAGATGGCGGAGCATGGTTTTCGGTAAACACCCAGGGTGTTGTTGGAGATCGCTGTGCACACCAACCCGGATTACGCTGGTGGTTTGATGGCCATCTTCGCTATCGTGATGATTCCGGCGGCTACAACCAGAGCATCATTCGCCCAGCGGTGGGATACGCCCTTAATCGTAATACCGCCTTGTGGTGGGGATATGCATGGATCAACGAATTACCAGCAAGCGGGGCGCCAGCGTTCAATGAAAACAGAATGTGGGAACAGCTCACGTGGACAGGCAAATGCCACGCTTCGAGCATCCTGAGTCGCACCAGACTGGAACAGCGGTTTGTCGAAACAGGAGAAGATACCGGCTGGCGATTCCGCCAATTGCTGAAGGTAGACCGACCTCTTGATTTCCAGCCCCGCTTGAGCCTTGTGGCGTGGGACGAAACATTCTTCGACCTCAACGCGACGGACTGGGGACAACAGGACAGTTTTTCCCAAAACCGCCTTTTTGTCGGTTTGGGCTGGAAATGTTCAGGAAAGAATCAGCCCAAAATCGAAGTGGGCTACCTGAACCAGTTTCTACGCCGCCAAAGCGCGGATGACCAATCGAACCATATCGCATCGTTCAATTGGTTCTGGACGTTCTAAAAACCCTCAATCGTCGACGACGGCCGAATTTTGAATTTCGTATCCGACTGGGGTTACCTCATAAGCCCCAACAGGTCGCACGGTGCCTGTGCTGAAACACGATTCCCCCCTTCACCTAGCAAGCAGCCATACTCCGCTAAGACTCGCCCGCTCCGTCCGCAAATTCATCCTCCGCGTCGACACTCTGATCATCTTCCACATTCAACTCGGGATTTTCTTGCAGATAGGACTGCAATGCCCCAGGCTTGGGCCCCTGTGGCTCAGTCGAACTGCCACAACCAATGGCCAGGCAAGCGACGGACATGAAGAGAACTTGGACTGACAGACGCAATTGATTCTGAAGCAACATGATGGTCAAACCTGACAAAGGTGATTGGGTTCACTGTGAGTGGATTAACTGTGACTGGGTTAAGTGTGGGTGAGTTCACTGAGGCAAGCCAAGCGGCGACAACGTTGAGTTGACTTTCAACGCGATCTCTTCAGACGATCCGGTAGGCCCCATTGAGTCACCGCAATGTCGTTTTGATAAATCCAGCTTACGGCCAAGGCAAAAGACCGTACCGAACTTGCCGCAGCCATCTTACCCTTTTGTGTGAGCCACGTAGTACAGTCACCCGTGTTCGCTGCAGGCGAACCCGGTAATCACAGCAATCTTTTGACTGTCAAAATCCCGGTCACGCACCAACAAAATCCCGGTCACGCACCAATTTTTCAGTGATCTGGCGGGCACGAGCGTGAACAAAAAGTCACTCATGAAATTCTGAGTAGCTGCACCGGCTGCTGGTATCATCTAGTTTAAAGATGACCGACCTGAAACACCACAAGCCCTGAATCAGACCAGTGAAACAAGAATTCAACCGTCGTCGTTTTACAAAATGTGCATCGCTTGCCGCCGGTGGACTCCTGATCTCTCAACCAGAGATCTTTTCACAGGACGCCACCGTGCCGGATGAGAACTCGTCTTCACAGGAAAACCGCCTGATCACCCTGGGCCTGAATGCCTTGGCGAGATCTCCTGAGATGAACTATTTTGCAGATGGGCATCGCGGCGCTTCAATGATCTCCGCCCATCTGCTCTGCGTTGATAATGAACTTGACGCGGCGACCGTAAAACGGATTCAGCAACTTTTTGATTTAAACTGGGCCTCCAGTAAACTGTGCCGGTCCTACCCTGAAGGCGATCGTGATCCGAAAGCCGTTGAGAAAGTCGGCCTTGCACTGGCAGACGGCAGCGGTGTGCTGCGACAGGTCGGACACGACGTGATCTTTGCGATGCACGCCATCAAGGGATTTCAATTAGCGCCAGAACTGGCAACCCCAGAAAGAGTTGCCGGCGTTTGCAACTTGATTCGTTCTTTCAAGCCATGGCGTGATATTGCACCAGATCCTGACGTACAACCGCCACCATTCACTGATGAAGTTGCTGCGTCACGATTCATTCTCCGGGAAGCCAGCTCAGCTATTGATCGTTTTTCCGGATTTGGTCAGGGCTTTGCCGGTCACATGCTGACCTTTGGTCAAGCACTGGTTGAATTGGCGGCGATGGGTCACACCGAATGGGCGGAAAGTGGCCGCGTTGCATTTCGCAAGTATGTCACTGTAACCCGACAAGGCCCCGCCTCAGGTGATCGCAAGATTGCCGATCACCGACCAAGCAAACTGCGTCCTGACGAGGCACAGTACTGGAACAAGCGTGGCGATAAAACACTTGGCATCGGCCACGTCTTCAAGTACCCGTACGGTTATTATGACTTGATTCGCCGTGCAAACGATGACCAACTTGCCGCAGAACTGGATGCGAAAGCCTATCAGATCTTTTGACCAGAATGACGTGCACGCTCCACTTTGCCCGCACGGATCAGGTGGTTCATGAGACGTGCAAAATGCATCGGCATGAGGCCTGGCCTTGGCTCTGACCAGCCCCTCTGACCAATCATTGCATGGGTCAAACATGATTCAGCCGACAGCGACACAAATCTGTGTTTAAGCTATAATTCCGGCTGAAATCTGAACGAATTTGCACACTTCATTTCCCCGACTTCTTAGCGGTCCCATGCTCATGAAGCATCCACAGTTGCCCTCGATTTTCCACGTGTTTTTTTTCGTAGTCGTTGCGACACCTTCCATTGCCCACTCCCAGAATTTCGACCCCATTCGCTTTGAGTCCACAACGGTTGCGGTTGATCTGGTCAGGCCAATGGAATTTGACATTGCACCTGATGGAAAAATATTCCTGATTGAGTTGGCAGGCGAAATCAAGCTGATTGATCCTGTAACGCGAGCGATCTCTTCCGTAGGAAAACTGAATGTCACAACGGAACAGGAGAACGGCCTGATTGGTTTGGCACTCGATCCAGATTTTTCCGAGAACCAGTGGATTTATCTACAGTACTCACCACCTGAATTCAAAGGCCAGCATGTCAGTCGGTTCAAGATTCGTGATCAAAAACTGGACATGGCGAGTGAAAAGATCCTTTTCAAATACGAGGAACAGCGTTTGCAATGCTGCCACCATGCAGGCTCGCTTGAGTTTGGTCCCGATGGGTGCCTGTTCATAGGCACGGGTGACAACACCAACCCGTTTAATGATTCCCAGGGTTATGCACCGATAGACCAACGCAAAGATCGCGAGCCCTGGGACGCGCAGCGCACATCGGGCAACACGCGCAATTACAACGGCAAGATTCTGAGAATTCGACCGGAACAGGATGGCACATACTCAATTCCCGAGGGCAATCTTTTCCCCGCCGATGGATCCGTGGGCTATCCAGAGATTTACGTGATGGGATGTCGCAACCCATGGCGAATCAATGTCGACCAGGAAACCGGTTACCTGTATTGGGGTGATGTAGGCCCCGATGCCGGTTCAGACGGGCCCCGTGGACCGCGCGGATACGACGAGATCAACCAGGCAAGGGTGGCTGGCAACTTTGGCTGGCCTTATTTCATCGGCGACAATTATCCGTACGGGATTGTTGATTTCGCAACGGGAAAGATCGCTCCCCCACTCGACCCTGCCCGCCCCATCAATCAATCGGTCAACAACAATGGGGCAACGGATTTGCCACCCGCCATGCCAGCCATGATTTACTATCCCGGCGCCCCGACTGAGAAGTTCCCGGCAGTGGCCAATGGTGGCCGCACCGCCTGTGCTGGCCCTGTTTACCATTTTGATCCGGATTCTTCAGCCGACCGACGATTCCCAAAGGAATATGATCGTACGCTCTTTGCATTTGAATGGTCCAGAAGCATGATCTACGCCGTGCATCTCGATCAGAACTCAAATCTTAAAACGGTCGAGCGTTTTCTGCCTGAGACAAAGTTTACCCGGCCCATTGACATGCAATTCGACCAAAACGGCTCGCTTTACGTGCTCGAATATGGGGAAACCTGGGGTGTCAATCCAGACTCACAACTGGTGAAACTGGATTATGTAAGAGGGAATCGTTCACCCATCGCCATGGCAACTGCCCAGAACACGATTGGACGCGAACCACTAACCGTCGCTCTCAACGGCCTGAATTCGTCCGACAAGGACAATGACAAGCTGACGTATCAGTGGACAGCCGTGCGTTCAGGAGAACAGAACGCAACGCCCTTTGGGATTGGAAACCAAGCGGAAACAACGGCAGTTTTCGATCAGCCTGGCGTTTACACCGTCGAACTGAAAGTCACAGATCCTGCTGGTGCATCAAGTGTAAATTCCCTACCAATCATTGTTGGCAATACGCGTCCCAACGTCCGCTTCAGTAAACCTGCCGATGGGGATTTTTTTGCACCGGGCGAAGCTGTCGAATACCAGGTTGTGGTAAGTGACTTTGAAGATGGCACGAGTGATCCCGATGAAGCCGAAGAAGATGGCAAGCATTTCATTGAGCTGAGTGCTTCCATGCGAGTATCAGTGGAAGCAATTCCAGCGACGCCCCAAACCGGTGCCAACACTGAAGCACCGGGGCTATCGTTGATTCGCAAAAGTGATTGCCTGAACTGCCACGCCCCCAACCGACCGTTGGTGGGACCGAGTTTTGTACAAATTGCAGATAAATACCGTGACCAACCGCATCAACTGCAAGAATCCGTCAAACGGGTGCTTCAAGGCTCTACCGGCGTTTGGGGAAAAATCGGCATGCTGCCTCACCTGCAACACACACCAGCCGAAGTCACAAAAATGGTTGAGTATGTGTACAGTGTGTCCGCTGATTCATCGAATCCCAACGCCAGAGGATTTCGCAATGAACTGACTACCCAAAAAGACGTGGGCAGCATAGTTCTGGAAGCCAGTTACGTTGATCTGGGTCGTGGCGACATTCCCAGGATCATCGGCATTGGAAGCATCCGACTGCGAAGCCGACACCTGCAGGCAGAAGCCGCAGATGAATTTGCTGGCACCCGTCCGCTCGGTTCGGAAAAAGCAGAAGGAAAACAGTTCATGGGCGCGATAGAACATGACGGTTTCCTCAAGTTCGACCACATTCGGCTCGATGGCATCAAGAGCATCAACGCAAGTGTCGCGAGCGCAGGCGCAGGGGGTGCCATCGAAGTACGCCGTGGGAGCGTTGATGGACAGTTGCTCGGAAAATCCACGATTGAGGTCAACGGACAGTGGGAAGAGTTTTACGACAAGATCATCACCCTTGAACCAACAACTGGAGTGGATGATCTGTTTCTGATATTTCAGAACGAGAAAAACCGTGGTGGCTTGATGAATGTTGACTCATTGACATTTCAATGAATTCATAGGTAGCCATCCGGATCGCGATCAGAATGGCATCACTTTCGAAAGTGCGGATAAACAAAACGCTGCGACAACGTGCGTTGTCGATTTGCGTTGGGAAACAACGGCCAATAGCTATCACGGTGCAGAACCATGCATGATCGTCGCCCCCCCCGGCGTCACTCCGAACGTTCAGTCAACATTATCTTCCCGGATCAACTCCAAGCCGCTGAGGATGGTTTCCCCACGTGAACTACTTAGCCTCAACGTCAATTCGTCTTGAATCTTGACGCCCTTGAACTCAAGATTTGTTGCGTGCATGGAACCGCCACTTTCAGCAGCTATATCAAAATTCTCTTTGACGATGTTGCCTTGCAATTCAATCGTCTGTAGACGTCCACCGGGCACCGCGACATCTGGCTCATTGAAATACAGCCGCACGATGTACGGTCCTGGTCTAAGACCTTTGATAGTGAACTCATTTAGCCCTTCAACGGCAGAAGCATTGACCCACGGATACCTCGCGTCCTCCTTCATCCACAGGCTGTGTTGATATCGATAGCGTGGCATTCCGGAAGCTGTGGCATCGATAATCGGTGACGGTCCACCAACGGAAGGATAATCGAGCCAGAGTGTGCCAGCCCTCGTGATCCGATCTCCCGGAGCACCAAAATTGATTCCAATGCGTTGAATTTTCCCAGCGGCAATAACACTCTTTCCCCAGGAAGCCCACTGCTCATGCTGCTCTGGCATCCCTACCAACGACATGGCCGTCGGTAGGGGATAACTACAAGTGCACCCTTCATAGAAGTACGGAACATTCAGCACACCACCGGATGGAATGATACTGTTGGTGCAGCCACTCCTAGGTCCACTCAAGAAGACGGTCCCGCTTTCAATCGTTTTATCATAAAACGCTGCGGTTCCGCTTCGTAGTGTGTATAAATCGCCGTAATCAACACCACCATCACACCCATAGGTTTTCAGGAAAGCACGCGGTTCCATTTCGCCGGTGATCGGATTTTTCCGCTCGCCCACCACTGGCTGCTTCGGCTTCCAGTCATCTTGCTGCCGCGGTGGACGATACTGACTTGGCTCGGCAATGGAAGGTGAAGTTGCGGTAAGTCGATTCCGCAGATCCATGCGTTCGCTGTCATCAAGGACACGGCCCGTATAGATATCAGACAACACGGGGGGCAACAGCGGATAGTCGATTTTATAATTCCCTTTGACGCGAGCCGCCCGCCAATCCTTGGGCCGGGAGATCATCTCCCCCTGATTGAATCGCGGCTGGGGGGAACGCTTGAAGTGAGCCAGCGTGTCATCGAACCACAACACCCCCAATGGAAACCTGACCCGTTGATCTTCGCTTAACGCCCAATCACCGGAATACTCATTCGCACCCGGCAAAGCACCTCTTCTCTGAACAACGAGACCAACATCTTTGTTCTGCAGCACAAAACCGTCATCTTTCAATCGATCACTCTCCTGCCCTGCTTTCACCATGTTAATGGCGATACCCCCGAACGGTCGGAGTGTCTGCAGTGACGGAGAAATCTGCAAACTCCCTCGTTCGGTCACCATCACCGTCGTTACATAGGGTGGCAATGCGACGCTATCCAACTCGCAGTATTTGACTGCCACCCTTGTGCCATAGACACCAGCAGCATCCAACTCACGTCTCAAAGTCTCGCACCGTTCCAGCTGATCATCCAAGGCCACCACATGGTATTTCGATGATTCAGCCAAGGCTTTCACAAGTTGTCCGTCAACAAGTCCATGAACGATTGCGATTCCATACTTGCTGGAGGCTTGAGCGACGATGGCTTCAGCCTGACGAATTGCGTCACGACTCGGCCGAAGTTTTTCCTGTGTTACTGACGAATCTTCACGAGACGCTTCAGGCAAATGGCTGGCATCACGAAAACAGAAAATTTCACCTTTTTCCGTCGCGACAAACAGAGCATTATCTGCGATCAACATGCTGTGGACCGGACTTTGCACATCCACTCCAGGCACATCGAATTTAATTATTTGCGTCGGTGTTCGAATCTCACGACTCAGTTCCGCAACTCCACCCTCACCGCTTCGAATCCTGTCTTCATGCATTTGACTATTGATCGACTCATCAAATGTGAGTTTTCCCCTTCTCAAAGCTCTTGCCTGATCAGGATCCAAAGCGGCAAACCAGCCTCCGGGATAACGACCCGCTGAAGGCAATTCAAATTCGATCAATTCTCCTGTGAGCCGATTCAGTCTGGCAGGATAGGCGGTCGAACATGGCACGATCAGCTCATCTTCATCAATCAACAGGTATCCCTGTGGAGCCAACCCTCCAATGGCTTGTGTATTGTGCGGTTGCTGTCCAAACAGATACCCCATGCGATCATTTCGCCAGATGACTTTTCCTGTTTCAATCTGCATGGCATAGATGAACACGCCCTCAAAAGGCCAAACTCCTGCTGCGAAGTAAACCACGCCATCCTTGACCACTGGCCCTCCCCTGACTGGCCAAACCGAAATCAAGCGACGGTTACCCAGCAATAATCGTTCACTCGGTGCAGCCTGCTGCTTCCAGCGAAGTGCCCCCGTATGAAGGTCAACACAATACATGTGCCCGTCATCGGAACCAAAACAAGCCTTGTCCTGCCAGATAGCAGGTGCAAATCGCACAGGTCCGTTGGTATAAAACGCCCAGGCAAGATCCCCTGTTTGGGTGTCAAATGCCTTGACTGAATCAGTCAAGGATGATGCGACCAACAACTTTCCTTGTGCGACGACTGGCTCATATCCCGCATCAAATTGCAATCGCTTATTTTGAAACGCCGGCGTCAGTGGCCGAAACGTTCGAGACCATGCAAGCCGCAAGTTGTCCGGCACTTCAACCTCACTGACCCCCGTTCGCCCCGCGTCATTACGGTACATCGGCCAATCACCAACGGTATCAGGCTCGGCAGCCGCCGGACTTGGACCTGCCCCACTTAGAATTACCACAGTCACAAGAATGACAAATGAACAGGAACGGGCATGAGTCTCAAGAAGTTGCATCAAATAATCCAATAGACTGATGGGCATGACTGAACCCCTAAAATGTAACCCCAGCCGAGCCAGTTGCGGGTGACAGTTGCAAAAAAAGATCATTCATAAAAATCATTGATCTGGCACGCGTCAGGGAAGCAATGACATCAACCGGCAGTACCAACTCCAATCCGAAGAGCCAGGCGAGGCAAAAAATCGACCTTCACCATGAAATACGTCCAAATCTGGAAAACAAAAGCTAAGATCACAGTCACATTCATCCATCACCTTGCGGCAAAACAAGCCTCATCAACTGCACAAAACGCCTCATCTGCAACCATCGGCATGAGCCAGAAAAACATCGCGTGATCCAATCTTCCATCTATTCATTACGCTCACAGACCGCCGCACCAGCTAGAGCCTCAACAAATAATCAGAACCCATGACCGGATCACGAAACATTTATACGCTTGCGATTCTGGCCGTTTCTGTCACGTGCGTGTTGATCTGTCCCAGCATGCTGGCACAAGAGAATGCTCAACCTGCCAGACATGAGCAAGACATCCTGCGCCTGATCAGTAGCAAGCCGATACTGTCAATGGGCATCCGTAATCCGACAGAACTCATAAAAAAAATTCAGGTCATGAGTGACCGGGAAAACCTTACGTCACGACTGAACATTGACAACGTGGTTGACACCATCTGCGAGATAGCACGACTGCAAGGATGCATTGACAAGAGCAAACCGGTTGTTCTGTCTCTCGGCGCCCGCAACCTCTGGTCTGTCAGCCTCCAGGTTTCGGTCACCGACACTGAAACGGTTGCAACCAACTTGGAACTGCCGGCAGAACAACTGCGGCGAGGTGAGACGTACAAAATCCCCAATCCGGTCAGGTATTTATTCAGCTCCTTCAAATACGCCCGACTGACGGGAACACAACTGGCAATGGGTTCGTCTGAGGCTTTACTTGACATGCCACCTCTGGAAGACTCTCTCTTGAAGAACCTTTCTGCGAAAGACCAGGAGAGTCTTTTAAGTCAAGACATGGTCGTCGTATTTGGGCAATCAGCTTTTGAAGGCGAATGCCGGTCTTTACTCGACTACGTTTTGAATGAGGGTGAACCGAACGACCCTGACTACGATCATACCATTGGCAATTTCCTTGATGACCTCAAGTATGTGGTAAGCGGCATTCACTTCGAAAAAGGGATAACAACGACAACCATTGCAAGTCTGAGAACCTCTGACAAAGAAGCTCTGCTGGGTGAACTCTTTGACGACACGCAGGATGCAACTTTAGCAAGAATGCCGAAAGGCAAGATCCTTGTCACTCACGCGTTACAGGCTGACGGCAACACAACAGGGGGACTACTGGGATCACTGTTGTCCAAAGTCAGAAACCTAATCTCGGACCAAATCACCCGTCTCCCGATTGACTCGGAGGCCTACCAGTTGGACGGTTTGCTCACCGAAGCACTCGATCGGATCAAAGGAGGGCATCTTGTCCTCTATGAAAGTTCAAACAAACAACGTTACGGTGACTTCAACTTGCTGGGCGTGTTCAACACAGACGATCCCAATGCCTTTTTGTCTGACCTTACCGGTCTTGTTCCCTTCGTCAATCTGGCATCGATGAGCGAAGTGGAAGCAGCCGTTGCGTTTCCTGAAGAAAAAATAGAGAAACTTGTTTCCGAACTGGGCGATCTTCATTTCCAGCGCCGTCAACTTGCCAAGCTAAAATTAAGGCTTTTGGGAACGCGTGCTCGGACTGCTCTGGAAAAAGCCACCAAGACAAATGACCTCGAACTCCGGTTGGCAGCGAAAGACTTGCTGGAAACGCTCAAACTCAATGCGACCTCCGGTCGCTCAGACTTACTCAAGGGCGGTCTATTCAAAAAACTGAAGCCCATTTTCACCTACGCGGGTCAACAGGAAAAATCAGGTGGGACCAATTCTGTCGTACTGACCATGAGATTCCAGAGTGATGTACAGCAATCCCGAAGCCAAATGGAAACTTTATTTGGACCGGCATGGCAAACCGTGAGAATCACCACCGTGGGTAAAAAAGTCCTGCTGCTGGTGGGCTCGGAAACATCAATTCTGGAGGACGCGATTCGCAATCAAAAATTACCCGATTCGGCTCTGACCAGTCACAAAGCATGCCAATCATTTCGTCTGCGTGCAAAGAAGGAAACAGTTTTCGAATTCCATGTGGCGATTTCCCGGCTGGCGTACCTTTTGGATCTCGGCATCGAAGAAAACAGCTCTGCGGCCGAACAAGAGATCGACCGAGTCTCATCATTTGGCCTGACTATCGGTGAAAAACGAATCCGGTTTGACACCTACACGCCACCGCAGGACATCAAAGCATCGCTAGAGGGGGGCATTCCTCAACTACTGCGATGAGTCTGCACAACCACGGGGCGCGAATAGCTACCAAAATCGTCAAGGCCGTTTTCCGATTCCCTAAGGAAAACGTCACTGGCACCGATCATGGCGTCTGATACTCCAGACTTGCAATGACTTTGCGGCCGTTCCTTACACCCCACTTGCCTTTGATGGCAACCACGCGGCCTACTTTGGCATCAAAGACCAAACGGTGCACCACTCCAAATGAGACACGGATTTCCAACTTTGACTTATCAGAAAGCTGCAAGTAGTAGGCATTGGTGTCGTTGATATCGTCACTGACGAGCAACAGTCCCTTGGCAAGAAATTCGCTTCCATCATCACTGCTGACACGCCACGTCCCGTCATCCTTGATGGCCAACGGATACCCGGCGGGTTTGGAAATACCTTCGACCGTACCTGTGCTGTCACCTAATGCGTTCCGTTCAACCCCCATTAAATTCGCCAGCGTCAACAACAGATTGGGAAAGGGAGTCGGCTCGGGGTATCTAACGTGTCTTCCGGGGCTTATCGCCCCACCACCTTTCCCAGCAAGCACAACAGGAATGTCAGTCAATGTGTGGTAATCGCCATGCTTGATTCCCGACATGTACATCACGATTGAATTGTCCAGAACGTTCCCCTCGCCTTCGCGAAAGCCTTTCAGTTTTTCCAGCAGGTAAGCGAACTGGGATGTATGCCACTGATTGACCTTATTGAACCCGGGTAAAATCCCCCGATTTCGAACGTAGTGGGACATGTAGTGCATTTCTTCGTTCAGCCCAAGAAATCCATAAGTGCAGCGGCTGTTGGTATTCGCCATCATCATGGTGGCGACACGCGTCGTATCCGTCCAGAAACTGAGCGCGATCAAGTCCAGCATCGCCTTAATTTTTCCACTCAGATCAACATCGATTGAAAAGTCATCAAGCGTTTCCAACTTCCTTTCCCTGGCAGGATTCGCCACGTTCTGGAAGGACTGCATTTGCTGCTCAACCTCACGGATGGACTGGAAATACTGGTCCAACACAGCCAAGTCAGAGCGACTCGCTTTTCGACGGATATCGCCCGAACTTTCCTTGACTGCATCCAGAATGCTTTTAGTTTGTTTTCGGTAACTGCCGTTATTCATCCCGCGAAACAGCTTATCGAAAACAAGCCCCGGATCTCGATCTGGTGGAATCGGATTTCCCTGCTGGTCATGGGAAAGGTAGTTAATCCAGGGGTGCTGTTTCCACAACGAATCTGCTGTTAACTGCAAGGACTTAACGGGCGTTTGCTTACCAATTTCATCTGCAACAACCTGATCAATACTGTTGTAACTCTTCTTGCTTTTGTCCGGCAACGCACCCGTCATACTCAAAGACGGAGCAACCAGATGACCTCCATTATTTTTTCCGAAGAGGTGATCAAGATTCCTCAAAACAAGCAGATCATCTTTGACATTGGCAAGCGGTTGCAACAGACTCGACAATTCAAATTCAGTCTCTGTGCCTCCGGCAATGTCCCAGGCATGTGGAAAGACACCGCATCCTTTATACAGCACGCACAAACGCCTGGCACTGGTTTCTGCCTTGGCTTTTGCCGATGCCGTTGCGATGGCAGGGGACATGACCTCCAGCAATGGCAACCCGACTGCTACAGTTCCCATGCCCCGGAGCAAATGCCGTCGTGAAGTCAGGTAGGCTTGCTTGGTCATGATCCTTCGTCCTGGCGGCAGTTGAACTGGGGTGATTCAATGATCGCGTGAATCACAGAATTTGATCGGTAATTCTGTTTTACCACATGCAGGTAAATGCTGTCTTCAGTAATACGGTCGTACGGGCGCAATGCTCGTCCAAATGCATAAGCCATCATGCGCCGAATAAAATTCCGCACGATCAATTCGCGATAGTCGGTTAGCAACAGTTGTTTAAGCTCTCTTGGTGACGAGAAACTCTTGCCACTTGGCAACGTTCCATTACTCGAAACAGGACTTTTGTCAGGGTAATGGGTACGCCAACGTCCAACGGAATCAAAATTCTCAAGCCCAAAACCGATCGGATCAATATCCTTGTGACACAAAATGCAACTGGGCATGGCGGTGTGCGCACGTATGATCTCAAGCTTGCCCGGTTTTTCGGCCGGCAGAGACTGGATGGCCTTTTCGATAGGCGGCACATTCGCGGGGGCTTCCAATTGCTGCCCTAACAATCGGTCGAGTATCCAAACCCCACGACGCACGGGACTTGTTCGTTGCGGCGCCGATGTCAAGCTCATAACACCAGCAGATGTGATGACTCCGCCAAAGCGTTCACTTTGGACGCCACGCACCACCGGCGGATCATATATCTGCTCAATTCCACGACGTGCACTTCCTGTCAGTGTGCGCCCCTGCAGCACGTTTGAGTGCCGCGCATTTATCGGGGGTGGCTCGGAAAACTGGTCTTTCCCGTAAGTATTGATTGTGTAGTTACTGACATACATCCAATCCGAGTCAATCAAATCCAACAGACTGAGGTCGGACTTGAACAACTCATCAAAGAAATACAGCAACTCGTCGTACTGCGCTCGCACTGTCGTCGATACACCCTGAGTTTCTGACGAAGATGAATCAACCAAGGCATCGAAGCCGATCCATTGTGCTGCGAATGATTCCGAAAGCGACAAACGCCTGGGGCTGCTCAACAATCGCTCGATTTGCCCATCAAGCACCTCCGAGTCCCGAAGCTTCCCTGAACCAGCAACCCGAAGCAACTCGTCATCTGGTGTCGAACCAGTCAGGAAGTAGGACAAGCGAGTTGCAAACTCCTGGTCACTGATGCGGTAGGGAGTCCGTTGGTTTTTTGAAGTTTCAAAGCGATAATGAAATTCTGGCAGCAGCAAGATCGTCCGCAACATGCCCTTGAACGCTACCATCGAAGACTTGTCTTCCTGAGCCTTAGCAAAGACACGGACTGCATTATCGAGATGACTGGCTGTTGCATTTCCACGCAGCGCGCGACGCAAGAATGGCTCGGCAATCTGCCTCACCTGCTCTTCTGACAAGTTCTCGGGCAAGACAGCAGCGCCCGTCAGCATTTCAATCGAAGCTGCAGTTCCTGACATTTTCGCCAAAGCAAAATCGATGCATTTCATATAGGCCAACAGTGGAACTGGCTGGGAAGCAAGCGATTCAGCATCATTTACAAATCCACTTTCACCGGGAACCTCGACTGGCAGGACACGATCAACAAAGCCCTTTTCCACGTGCACACTTTTTAAATGGTTGTATTCATCGCGCATTTTGATTCCCAACAGGTCTTCAAGCGATGCAATGAATTCTTCCTGCGTCAGTCGACGCAGAGCAGTGGTCCCAATGTGGGGCAAGCCGTTACGCAATACCAAATGCAGATGAAACCAATTCCCGAATTGATCGACTTCGGCGTCGGTTAAAGAAGCTTCCTCTGGAGGCGGCATCCTGCCCTGCGCAACGACCTTCTCAACACGCAACCAGATTTGTTGCACGTCGCGTGAAAGGGGTTGATCGCCTGTATGGTCGTTGATGGCTTCAAACGCCGCAGCCAAATCGACCGATGCCTCCGCGTGTTCACCCTGGTGACAATCAAGGCAGCGTTCAGAAATCAACTGACCAACGACACGATCGGGCTCAACAGTTTCATTCGACTGAACTACTGAACCTGCCACCAGACTTAGGACCAACCCAAGCACTTGAACAGAACACCTTTTTTTGAACAGCTGCAAGACAACCATTTTCAACACAGTCA
>JAPOKD010000714.1 GCA_029977825.1 Planctomycetota bacterium
GACTTCAATCACGTATTTCATGAGGTCATCAAATTCCTGTCGGCTCTTTAGCTGCTTCACGAGATTTGCAGGCATCAGCGACGTCTTCGAGTCCTTGACTTGTTCGATGTCATCTTGTGCGATGATGACAGGTTTGGGATTTGCAAGGTTACGCAGCACCAATTCGTCATCATTCTCGGACACCCTGATCCCGGTGAAGATTTGGCCATCCACTGTCAAGACACTGACTTGTGCGTACTCTTTCTCAATCAACTCTGCTGGACGCAAGATCGAGTCAACAAGTTGTTCGTTGGTGAGACGTGTTTTCAGCCGTGTCAAATCAGGTCCCAGGCGAGCTACGCGTCCCGGTGGGTCGTGGCACGCGTAACAGGCAGCGGCGGACTCGTAAAAGACTTTCTTTCCACGTAGCGCGTTACCTTCGGCGATGGCCTGAGCCGCGATGGCGGTTGTTGACTCGCTCATCAGCTCTTTTTCCAACGCGTCGTTCGAGAATTCGACCTCGGGTTGCCGATCAACCTCGGCCATCAATTCCACCTCAAGCGGGTGCGCGTCGGTAAGTTCTTTGGGCGTCCAAACGGTGAATCGTCCTTCCGTCTCTGACCGGATCTGAGCAACGGCTGACGCGTCAACGGGGCCTGACTTGTTTCCCCAGCTATTACGCACGAACGTCAAAACCGCTGCAAGTTCTTCGTCATTTAACAGATCCCGGAATGCTGTCATTGGTGGGACACCTCTGGCAGGGTCATAGGTCTTTCCGTTGACCCGAATTTTTCCGTGAAGGCCATGCAGGGCGAGCTTGATCAGCCGTTCCTTGTTACCGTTGACCCACGGGCTGTTGAGCAACGAAGGATAGACACTCGCATTGCCTTTCCCATGCGAAAGGTGGCAAGTTGAGCAATGCGACTCTCGCTGGTAAACCACTGATCCGAGTTGATAAGCCTCTTTGTCTTTACCTTTGAGATGCTTTGGAGTCTCAAATTTCACAAATTCCAATTCGGCCGGCGCGGCAAACCCGCTTGCACCAGACTCGACGTTATACCAGAGGTGCTTCACCGTTTTGGCAGCGTTCGCCGCATGGGCCACTTTTGATGCCAGTAGCTGGTTCAGCAGGTCTTCATTAATCACACCGTGCTGTTGATGAAGCCAAAGTGCTTCCAGCAGGTGGTGGGCTTCGGCCTCGTTGTCCGCATCAAAGCTTTTGCACCACTTTTGAGCTGCAGCAATCACCGCATCGGAATCACGGGCGCTGAGTTCAACGCGTGTACGATGACGGACGCCATCCACCGGATGCTTGAGGTTTTCCAACAGTACCTCAATTGACTCACCTGCAATTTTGACTGGTTTCTGCAGGGGGCGGTTCTTAGCTGTCAAACGGAAGATACGTCCGTGTTTATGATCACGATTGGGATCGCGAATATTGTGTTGCATGTGTCCGATAATGGCGTTGTGCCAATCAGCGACGTAAAGAGCGCCGTCCTCGCCGATGATCGCATCGGTGGGACGGAAGTTGCGATCAGCACTGTTGAGCAACTCAACACCCGGTGTTCCCCAGACTTCTCCGAGTTGTCTATTCGCGTTTTGAGCGTCAGTTCCCCCGCCTTTGATTTTCACATCCACAGCGGCAACCAGTTTGTCACCATTGAAGAATTCAATTTTTCCGTTGTTAAAACGTTGCTCGAAACCTTTGCGATTCCATACGCGGAACGCTGAGATTTCGACTGGTGCGGGGAACTCACCCTTCATCCATGGATTTTTCTGGCTGTTGGTATGAGCGAAATTGCCCTTGTTTCCGTCAACGAGAAGCGATGCTGGATATGAACCACCGTTGTACTCGCTGGACAAGGAAAGTTCGGCGGTTTTCGAAATGTTCTTTTTTCCGCTCATCACTTCAACTTCGGAAATGTTCATCTGCTGAACACCGTTGACACTCAGCTTGAATCCGGTGATTTTGGATCCTTTCAGTGCTGGGTGATTGACAGTAATCAAACCGCCATTCTGTGTGATCGACACATTTGACTCAGGCTTGGAGGCTGTCGGTTTTGGCATTGGAGCAGTTCCACCACGATCCAGACTGTATTGCTTGACGCCGAGAAAACCGATCGTGTTACAGATCAGGAAGTCATCCTGCAATTCTTCTGGAAAGTGTTGTGACGAGAGGATCTCATTTGCCGCAACCGGTCGAAACTCCTTGGTCAACAGGGTGTGCATTTTGAACCCTTTTCCCTCAGGGCGAACTTGATAGGAGCGTCCGCCTGTGCCGTCGTTGGCATAGCAGTATCCCCACTTATCAAAACTGGTTCCGTGTGGATTAGGGCTGTTTCCGGCATGTGGAGTAATCGCAAATGTCCGTGGGTTAAACCGATACATCCCGGAAGAACCGATATTCAGATTTGGTTTCCAGGGAGTTTCGTGGTTGTGGACAAGGAAAATCCCGCTTTGCCAGTAGATACCACCGTCGGGACCCATGATCAGGTTGTTGGCGGCATGGTGGGTGTCGGCAGTCCCCAGTCCCTGCAACAGCGGGTACCGGACGTCTGCCTTGTCATCACCATCGGTGTCTTTCAGGAATAGCAGGTCCGGACCTGAAGTGACAATGACACCGCCGCCCCAGAATTCAAAACCAAGTGGGTTGTGGACGTGTGCGAAAATCTTCCGCTTATCAGCAACACCATCACCATCGGTGTCTTCAAAAATCATCAGACTATCGTTCATCTCTTTGCCGGGTTCCCACTTAGGGTAGGTGTTCCAGCTGGCCGCCCAGAGCCGGCCCTTGCCGTCCACTTGCAACTGCACCGGGTTTGCCAAATCAGGGAACTGTTCTTCGGATGCAAACACATTGAGTTCGTATCCCTCGGGAACAGCGATTTGTTTGCGGGACTCCTCGGGAGTCAGGTAGTCAATGCTGCCCTCTTTCGCTGCACTTGAACTTGCACTGCCGCCCCCGACATTCGAGATGACCTTCACGGGAGGCGGTACGTTGCTATCGTCAATTTTGTAAGGCTTGTTCGTGGCCGCTGCCCAGATCGCCTTGTCTCGATTGGCGGTCATCACATCAAGCATGACCAATTCGTGCTTCAACACATCGGCGTTGCTTTGCCCGTCGACGAATTTCAGGCCTGAGCGTCCACCCCAGATGTCGTTTCCGTCAGTCGCATGATATCGGTTGTGCCAGTGCCAGTTCTTATCTTCGACGGCTTTGTAAAGTTCAGGACTTGCCTGGGTATCTTTACCTGTCAACGCTGCCGAAATGATATTCGCAAGGCGCTGGTATCCCTGGGCGTTCAAATGGATTCCGTTCAAAGTGAAACGGTCAGTACTGCTACGGTACAAGTTCAGCGTTGGATGGAAGAGGTCAACAAACGTTTGACCAGTCTTCTCGGCAGCGCGCCTGGTGGCTTCAGTGTAAGTCGCCAGATTCTCATTCAGCTCGATACCATCAGGCAGATGACGGTCGCCCTTGTTCTCATAAGCAATCGGGCTGAACAGGACAAACCTCAGGTCAACACCCTGCTCTTTACGGAGTGCCGTGTAGCGTTCAACAAGCTTCACTAGCTCGCCCTCGTAGGCCTCGGCTCCGGCAGGCCCGGCAAATGATTCGTTGTACCCATAAAACACAAACACAACTGAA
>JAPOKD010000332.1 GCA_029977825.1 Planctomycetota bacterium
CGGCAAAGCGCCAGGGTTCCTCACAACGAAACCGCTGATCTTCCAAGGAGATTCCTTGGAGCTGAATCTGATGACCACTGATGCCGGATCTGTCGCAGTGGAAATTCAGGATCTTGATGGCAAGCCGATCCCCGGCTTCTCGCTTAAAAATTGTGAGCCATGCACGGGCGATTCGATTTCACGGAAAGTGCGTTGGAAGAACAATCCACCACTCAAGGTATTGGCTAACCGCCCGTTGCTATTGAAGTTTGCAATCCAGGACGGTGATCTCTACTCCTATCAATTCACCAGTAACCCGTAAGCGTGGTTCAATGCCAATGAGGCCGAGCCCAGGAATGCCCGCATGTTCAACTCAAAATTTCTTTGACCACCTTTGCATTTCTTCCAGCGGTGATAATTTCTTCACGGCCCGAGTGATTGAATACAAGTTTATCCCACTGCAGACCGAAGAGATGCATTAACGTTGCTTGGTAATCATTAGGTGTCACAATGCCCTCGACCGCCCGATGACCAAATTCATCTGTGGCTCCATGCACTATTCCCGGCTTAATTCCACCACCCGCCATCCAGATACTAAATCCCTGTCCATTGTGGTCACGCCCATGTTTTTCGGGTGCCCCTTGATTCTGTGTCACGGGTAAGCGACCTATTTCGCCCCCCCAGTGAACAATAACTTCATCGAGCATTCCCCGCTGCTTGAGATCCTTCACCAAAGCCGCAGCAGGTTTATCCGTCCGGCGGCAAATGCTTGGCAATGTTGTGCCAAGATTGCTGTGGTTATCCCACGGCTGGCCTGCAAGAAATAATTGAACAAACCGGACCCCTCGCTCAACAAGTCTTCGCGCGATCAAACAACGCGTTCCATACTCACGCGTGGTTTCATCATTCAAGCCGTACATTTCATGGGTCGCTTTGGTCTCTTTTGAAATATCCAACGCCTCCTGTGCCGAGATTTGCATTCTGGCGGCAAGTTCGTAACTCGCTATTCGAGCTTCCAATTCATCTGCCCCCTGAAAACGCTCAGCGTGACGTCGGTTAAGAGCCTGGAGGAACTCAAGACCTTGCTGCTGAGGACGCCCGCGCAAGTGTGCCGGTGCCTGCAAATTCAGAATTCGTGGCTCTTTTGGGCGTACTACCGTTCCCTGATACAACGCTGGCATGAAACCACTGGACCAGTTATTGATGCCGTCCACTGGATGTCCACCCGGATCGGTCAGCACCATGTACGCAGGCAGGTTCTGGGTTTCCGAACCCAAACCATACAGCAACCATGAAGCAAAGTGCGCTCTTCCCAGTACACCTGGAATTCCTCCATGGAAATATCGAATGGACACTTCGTGCCCGTTGGCGCCCGTATGCATGCCCCGCATCAAGCACAGATCATCTGCAATGCCTGCTATCTCCGGCAGCAATTCAGAGAATTCCGTTCCACACTGTCCATGCTTGGAAAACTTCCACCGTGTGCCCATCAATTTTTTGCTTGCTTCGTTCGCGAAGCTGTAGGCGATGTCTTCTTTGTAATCTGTTCCATCAAAGCGTGTGAGCTCCGGCTTGGGATCCGTCAAGTCCATGTGAGACGGGCCTCCATGCTGAAACAGAGAAATCATCGCCTTCGCTTTGGGCTGGTGATGGGGCGTCTTTGGAAGAAGATCAAGCCGTTCCGATTGGGCAGAAATTTTCTTAAGCTTTGCTGATGCTTTTTCCTGTTGCAGCAAACATGCCAAGGCGATCGCCCCAACCCCCATCGCCTGCTGTTGCAAGAACGCGCGTCTTGGGTAGATCATCGAATCACCACCTTTCGCCGAGTTTGCGACAGGAAACATATTGCTTTACTGACCGTCAACCTAAAACTATTCAACATACAGAAACTCATTGGATGCGAACAATGAATGACAGAGATTCCTCATCGCCTGCTGTACGGCAGTTCGTCCTTCAATGAGATAGTCGGATGATGATTCGAGCAACGATAACTGTCGCTGCAGGAAAGCAGCTGCCATTACAAGCTCTTCGTCTGCTGGCGGACGGCAGTAAACAAGCTCCCAGGCTCGAATGATCTGGCCAGTTAACTTGGCATAAGAGCTCGCAGGACCACTGAAGCATTTTTCTGACACAATCGTCTGTGCATTGCCATCCTCGTGCCGCAGAACGAGCGTATTCTTCCAGTCGTACGAATCTGTATTGGTTCCTTCACGACAATCCGTGATGAAATCAACCGTGTCACCAGCCGAAACTTGAAACCCCTCAACCTTTGTCTCAGTGGTGCCGTGGTAGGCAACCCATTGTCCGTGCAACTTTCCATCACGATTTGAAACGATGCGACCACGAACACCATCACCGTTCTCAGATGGATGACTCAATGCACCTGCAATGTTGACAACACCATTCGCCGGTGCCGTCCATCTCCGAATCACTGCATTTTTTCCACTGCCCGGATGTCCGCCAGTCGCACGCAACAGGGTGTACCCAAGCTCCGCATCGGGCAACTCCTTACCTGCTTGCCACTGCGTCCCAGTCCAATGCGGCAAAGCATGAAACGTGGTTCTGGGTTGAGATGCTTGATCGTACCAACCGTAGCCATATTGCCACATCGGTTTTCTATTCAACAGATCATTCGTCAAAGCGAGTTGCGAAGGCGTGGGCTCCGCTGGATTGTCTGCTATACGTTCAGCAAGATATCCCGCCTGTTGAAGAATGAATTTCCCATTCAAAAGAATCAATGACTGTGTTGCTACCGTCGAGGATGGTCTTATTTCACAATTGGTTTCCATCACTGGTGCGTCAAAGGTCTGCAGCATTCCTACCGGCCGGCTGCGGCGGGTCTGAATGTAGATACTTCGTCGTGACTGATCACCCTCGACCATCACTTGCCCGGTGTCATCTTCTTTGGTTTTCAGTGGAGGACCGTACAGAGTTCCATCAAGACGACCACTCGCAACAAGCATGCGATCCCGAATCGTCTCTGCCTCAAGACGTCGCAGCCTTCGTTGATAAAAGACGGCATCACCCGATCCGGCATTTTGACGATAAACCGCCGATTCCATGATCAACCGATGCAAGTTCTTAAGACTCCAGCCACCGGCCACGAACTCACTGGCCAGCCAATCCAACAGGCGAACATCACCGGGCTGAGTTCCAAGCGTTCCGAAGTCGGCAGGAGTTGTGACGAGTCCCTGTCCGAAATGATGCATCCAGACACGATTGACAATGACCCGAGCCAGCAGTGGATTCTCCTCGCTGGTAAGCCACCGAGCGAACGCCAAACGGCGTCCGGTCGATGGCAATGATGGATCGTCGTTAGCAAATTCGGTCCGCTCGCCGTTGAGCGCCAGAACCGTCAATGCTCCAGGGTTTACCACCTGCCGGGGTTGGGCAGGATCACCCCGGTGAAACAGCTTTGTTTCGGTCACATGATTGGCAGGTTCAACCAAAGCTCGAATGAACTGCTCAACCGGTTTGGCTGCGCGAATCTGCTTGATCTCTTCATCAAACGCAGCCAATTTCGGCTTCGAGTCTGGAATGTATTGATAGAGGTTTCCCGGCGTGATGTTGACGCTGGGATTTGCTTTGAGTGCCTGCACCTGCTCAGGGGTTCGATCCTTGCTGGCAGTCTCATATGCGGACCGCAACTCGCTACGCAGCGGCTCATCGTATTTTGCCAGTTCCTGATCCAGGGCCTGCTTCATGAACTCCGCCAGTTTCGTACTCTTCCGATCACCAACTGCTTTGGCCTTCGTTTCAATCTCCGCTGCTTTTTCACGATCAGCCTTTGTGTAAAGTGAAACTCTTCGAGCATCGGGTGTCTTCCAGGCTTTCCAGTCCAGAGCGGGCTCAAAAACTGCTCTCAGTGCGTAGTAGTCGGACTGTGGAATCGGGTCATAGCGATGATCGTGACACTGTGCGCACTGAACACTTAAACCAAACAGGGAAGTGCCAACGATCTTGAGGGTGTCAGTCATCACCTGATTCCGTGCGGCCTCGTCATTAGCTCCACTACCAGTGCCATCGGCAGCCATTCGCAGGTATCCGGTAGCTGTCAACAAGTCGACCTGCTCTTCCGTCAAGTCACCTTCGATCGGACCGGCAAGCTCATCACCAGCCAGTTGCTCGGTAATGAACTGGTCAAACGGCTTGTCTTGGTTCAAGGAACGGATCACCCAGTCACGATACTTCCAAGCCCAGGACCGTTCAGCGTCCTTCACCGTGTACCCCTCTGAATCGGCATACCCTGCTATATCCAACCAATGCCGACCCCAACGTTCGCCATACGCAGGCACACCCAAGAGATGAGTCACCAAATGCCCATACCAGTCGGGCCTGGGATCCTCGGACCAATAGCGCACCTGCTCTGGTGCAGGCGGGAGACCAAGCAGATCAAAGAAAGCACGCTTGATGAGCGTCGCCCGATCTGCTTCATCCAGAATTCTTCCCTTCTGATCTTCGTCAATTCGCCACTGCACCAATAAATCAATGGTATTGCGATAGACAATGGGTTCAGCCGGAACCAGCGTTGTTGGCACTTTGACATCCTGCTGAATGGCTTGATAAGCCCAGTGAGATCGCTCTTCCAGAGTAACCCCCAAGCCGGTTCCTATCGTTTCTGGCTCTGGTCGAGCCGTAGCCGCACCCTGTTCAATCCAGCGTTTAAGAATCTGAATTTCCTGTTCCGATACCTTCACCTCTCCAGGCGGCATCTCTCCGTCTTGAATTCTGGTGAACACCAGACTGCTGGCGGGATTACCCAACTCAATCACCGGTCCACTTGATCCACCTTGCTTCATCAAACGGACCTGCCTCAAGTCAAGCTCACCTTCCAATTCCTCGGTCGCTCCATGGCAATCGAAACAGTGTGCTCGAAAAATCGGGCGGATATGCTGCTCGTAAGTCAATTCGTCAGTCGCGACAGCACGCGGGCAGCAGAACAACCAGTGATAGCTGGAAATCAATACGAGCGTCAGAAGCGTTGGGCGCAACATCATCAGCTAGATAGTCAAATTTGAGGTGGGATCTGATTCCAGGCGGGCAGCAAGTACCGCGAACGGCGCTTGCCTCTATCATAACCAGGAAACTGAGGAAGGTCTGAGCGAGTCAACCCATTTTAATGCATGAATGACATTCTTACTATTTCAGTGGATAACGCCTCACGGGAACATCATTGCCTTGCTTTGGCCCAGCTGTGCTTCTTCCATCGGATATAAGCCTCTCCAGCAAATCCACCATTTGTTCCAGCTTTTCCGGGTGACTGTCTGCAAGATTACGTGTCTCTCCCAAATCTTCGATAAGGTGGTAGAGTTGCACAGCCTGACTTTGATCTCCCCCCTTACCCCACCCCCCAGAGCCGGACGCAGCGATGTATTTCCATGCCCCATCGCGCAGGCTTGGAACGCCTCGAATGGAACAGCTGATGGAAGTCGTCCGAGTCGGAGTATTCTGACCTTCAAACAACGGTAGTATGCTGAAGCTGTCTTCTCCCTGTCCCGGCGTCAATGTCGCGCCGGTGACATCGGCGAACGTTGCCACCAAGTCAGCCTGATGAATCAGTTGATGACAAACAGTGTCTGGTTCTATTATTCCAGGCCACCGCACAATGAAAGGAACACGATGTCCCCCTTCCCATGCGTCTGCCTTATAACCGCGTAGCGGCCCACTAGGATAATGACCCTGTGCCTCCAACTTCGAAACGCCAATGTACGGAGCACAACCATTGTCACTGGTAAAAACAACCAGGGTATTATCCGCTAGACCTGCTTCGTCGATCGCATCCATCACCTGCCCGACAATGTCATCCGTTTCCATGACGAAGTCGGCATACAAGCCAAGTCCGCTCTTTCCCTTCCACGCTTCATTGACAGACAACGGGGTGTGGGGAGACGTCAAAGGCATATACAACAGAAACGGCGTATCTGCTTGGGCGCGCGATTTAATATACTGGGCTGCACGATTTCCTAGAGCCGGCAATATGGGTTCCAGTGTCCAGCCTTGCAACGCGGGACCCTGCAGGCTCGCCTGATTGTTCCCGATCAGGGCCTGAGACAAATACTCGGTCGGTATCCCAACGGTGCGGTCATCTTCAATGAAACAGTACGGTGGCCAATTGGGAACATCCGTTCCAAAGTACTGATCAAAACCAACCGCTGTCGGGCCTCCTGGAATTGGCTGTGTGAAAACATCTCGCCACACAGCCCGCGTTTCCTGATCCACCTGATTACCACTGGGCATAGCCTTGAATATCTTGGCGCGTGCCTGAGGGATCGGCCAAGACCATCCTAAATGCCACTTCCCGATCGCGATGGTGTCATACCCCTTCTGTTTAACCAAGCTACCGATCGTGAGTCGTTTTGGCGGTATGAGCGGTTGCCCCCACAACCCCACAATCCCGGATTGCAGTCGACTTCGCCAGTGATATCGCCCGGTGAGGATTGTATATCTCGAAGGTGAACACAC
>JAPOKD010000555.1 GCA_029977825.1 Planctomycetota bacterium
ATGCAAATCAATCGATCTTGATCAACAAGCGGTGGTGAGGCGAAGCCCCAGTTTGGCGTTGGGACGTTGTAGTCTTTCTTGAAGTCCTTGGACCAGATCAGGCTTCCGTCACTGATTCGAAGGCAGCGAAGGTCACCCTCTGCTCCCACGGTGTACACGCGGTCTTCATCAATCGTCGGCGTTGCTCGAGGCCCAATCGCATAAGTGGTTACCGTTGAGTAAGGGCAGTCGTATTCATGTTGCCACAGAGGTTTGCCATCCGATTCGCGGAAGCACAGCACACGTTCCTTGCCCGGAAGTCGTTGACGCACGAAATTCTTATTGCGCGGTATCTCTCCCTCATGCACAAATGCTTCATCGCCCGACGTGGGCATGGCTACCCTGTCCATCAGGATCACATGCCCTGAGGCTACTGCTGGGCCACTGTATCCACCACCAATGGGTTGCCTCCAGGCCAGTCTCGGGCCGCTGGCAGGAAACGTTTCCGGGACCCCGTCTATTGCCCATGTCCCATCCCGCTCTGGTCCAAGCCACTGCTGCCAATCTTCGGCTCGAAGTTTAGAAGGATTAAGAAGACAACAGGTTAGCAATAGCAGGAATGTGAGTCCGTTTCTGGGGCGTGTTGGCAATGAACACCTGGCACACTGTGGATTTTTGGCTACCCATAGAACTTGGGTAGCCGGTCCCGTGGCACTGTTGATTACAAGATGGCTGTGTTCATTCTTGAATGGAACGGTTCGGCTGTGGGCTTTCGTGCTGGCTTTGCTCATACCGTGATTGTAGCTTGCGACGCTCCGGGTGTCGTCCTCGCGGGCGGTGCGATCCGTCTGGTGAGGTGCTGCAACGAGGCCTGTATTTATCGGAAACGGTATTGAGGTTGGACATACCGGTTGAAGCTTGTTGCAAGGAACCTGACAATGGGACAGTCGTGCTTGTGTCGTGGCAATGAGTTTGTTGGCACTGTCTGTTTTTCGGTTGTTCATGTTTCCCCAACCTTGAGTGGTACTGATGTCTCGTTGTTATTGCCTGATATTTGCGTTAGTCCTGTTGGCTACTGCTGGCTCTCAAGGGATTGCTGAAAACTGGCCGGGGTGGCGTGGGTTGCGCGGTGATGGCACCAGCCTGGAATCCAATCTGCCGACGGAGTGGGATGGAGAGAGTGGAAAAAATATTCGTTGGAAAGCTGCGATTCCCGGATCAGGTTTCTCCTCTCCGGTAATTCATGGGGACCGTATCTTTCTCACATCCTGTGACGAAAGCGAAGAGACCCGTTTGTTGCATTGCGTCGATCGGAAGTCAGGAGCCTTGATTTGGACACAGGAAGTGTTGGAGTCACCGCTGGAGGGTGTTCACAAACTGAATGGGCGTGCCTCGGGGACTCCTGCTACTGACGGAGAACGGGTGTTCGTGACATTCTTTCGTACGGACTCGACCAATGGTGAAAGAGGTGAGCCTGGTGAAATGTTGGTGGGTGCGTATGACTATGACGGTAATCAGCAGTGGCTGGTGACGGTAGGTGCTTTCTCAAGCATCCATGGTTACTGCACCAGTCCCGTGGTGTATCGCGATCTGGTGCTGGTCAACGGTGATCACGATGGCGAATCCTATTTAGCAGCTCTGGACAAGAAAACAGGAAAAGTGATTTGGAAGACTCCCCGCGTGCACCAGACGCGAAGCTATGTGACACCTTTGTTGCGCGAGGTTGACGGGCAGATGCAAGCTGTCATGGCGGGTAGCAAATGCGTGGCCGGGTTTGATCCCATGACGGGAAAACGTTTGTGGTGGGTTGAAGGGCCAACAGAACAGTTTGTGGCGTCCATGGTGCACGACAGTCGTAATTTCTATCTGACTGCAGGTTTTCCCACGTACCACGTGATGGCCATTCGTCATGGGGGGCAACAGGATGTGACAGAATCGCATGTGTCCTGGCACGTGAACGATGCCAAGAGCTACGTGCCGTCACCAGTGTTGGCAGGTGATCTGCTCTTCGTTGCAGATGATCGTGGTATTGCTCACTGCTTTGATTCTGCTGATGGCAAGCATTTGTGGCGTGAGCGATTGGGGCCGCATTTCAGTGCGTCGTTGGTCACTGCTGAGGGTTTGGTGTACTTCACTGCTGATGACGGTGCGACCACCATCATGCGTGCTGCTCGCGAACCGATTGTGTTGCAGGTCAACGAACTGGGTGAGCGGGTTTATGCGTCGCCTGCCATTTCACAAGGCGAGTTGTTCCTGCGAGGAACAGACCATCTTTTTTGTATTAGCGAAAAGTAAAGATGGCTGAACCTCAGTTCGTTTTGCAGTCTGTGTCATTTGATTTTGGCTTGGCGACTCAGACGCTTCGACTCACGCTCCCATATCTCCGTGAGTTCCGCAAGCTTGTCTGGTTGTTGCTTGGTCAAATCGTCAAGTTCCAGTGGGTCCACTCGCAGGTTGTAAAGTTCCCAGGGTTTTTTTCGTTCCCGAACAATTTTCCAATGACCGTGTCGTAATGCTGAGCCACGCGCGTGATCAAAGAACAGAGTTCGGTCGTGTACCAGTTTGCCCTTGAACGCCGCTGCTAACGATGTTCCGTCTTGAGGAATGATGGGCTTTGTCTTGGTCAGGTTCCGGGTTTCATTGTTGTGGGTGACTTCAAGCACCGTGGGCACGATGTCAACGAGGTGAGAGACCGCAGGAACGCATCGTCCCGGGGATTGAATCCCGGCAGGCCAGTGGGCGATCATCGGCGTTCGGATTCCCCCTTCATGATCAAACTGCTTGAACATTCGAAATGGGGTGTTCGACGCGTTGGCCCACCCGTAGCCGTAACTTTGGTAGGTATCTTCCGGACCTGGCATGATGGAAGGAAGATTGCCGGGACGCATGCGGCGACCGTCACGTGTTTTTTCTGGCAAGTAATCACCTTTGCGATTCGCCCCGTATTCCACGTGGCAGCCACCATTGTCGATCGTGAACAGGATCAGTGTGTTTTCGAGTTTTCCCGTGTCTTTGAGTGTCTGGATGATTTGCCCAATACCACGATCCATCGCTGTCACTTGAGCAGCGTAGACTTCCATTCGCCGCTCTTGCCATGCTTGGTTTTTTTCATGCTTCCAGCTGGAAACCTCAGGATGACGAGGTGATAGCTCACTGTCCGGCTCCAGGATGCCAAGCTTCTTCATCCTCTGTAGCCGTTCTTTACGCAGTTCGTCCCAGCCCATGGAATACTTGCCGTGATACGCTTCAATGTCTGCTGGCCTGGCATGCAGTGGCCAGTGGGCGGCGGTGTAAGCGACGTACAAAAATAGTGGCTTGTCATCCGGAGTCTCGTGAATCATTCGCGTGGCTTCCGAGCTGATAGCATCAGTGATGTAATAGTCTGAGTCGTTGAAAGCTTCGGCTTCCACATTCTTGTGATTGCGGTGCAAGTGAGCCGGTGCATAAAAACTCGCTGCCCCCCCGAGAATGCCATAAAAGTCGTCGAATCCACGATCGTTCGGGAAAGTACGGTAGGGCTTGCCAGCCAAGTGCCACTTGCCTGACATCGCAGTTTGGAAACCCGCTGGGCGTAATCGTTCAGGCAGGGTCGGGCAGTGTTGGTGCAGGCTGCCGTTGACCATGGATGTTTTGTGGTACACCCCGGTCAGCATGGCCGCTCTGGAAACCCAGCACATATTCTCGCTGTAGAAATTGGTGAAGCGGAGACCACCGTATGCCAGTTGATCGAGATTGGGTGTTTTGATTTCACCACCAAAACAACCCAAGTCTGAATAACCCATGTCGTCAGACATGATCAAAACGATATTGGGACGTGAGGCTTGGTCTGCGTTTACCAGTCGCGTATCGATCGTTTGCACAATGATTGCGACTGTTGCTGCAATGGCGGGAGCGGCTATTGTGGATCGCGAATAACGCAGGAACGACCGGCGGAAACCGACCTGCGGCATCATTGCAAGGAGCGGCATCATTGCAAGGAATTGAAACATAGTGAATCTTCTTTCTCTCATCGCTTCCTGTCCTGTTTCACAAGGTTGACCCTGCTGCAGAGGATTTGATCTCCGCCATGGTCACTATAGCTGGAAGCGGTGTACATGAGACGCACAGATCCATCCTTGCGTCTGGTTTTCCATGCAGGTTGAGTTGCGAGCCGACCGGCAAATACGTTGCCCGTTTCATTGCGGACCGGCTGGCTGGTGCGTTGTACAACTTTCCGTCCGATCTGCGTGCTTGCCTGCGAGTGGATCGACTCCAGAAATGGCTTCTGCCATGCCGAAATCGAGTCAGATAGTGTCGCATGCATGAGAGTCAAACGAGTGCGACCACTGACCCAGTGACAGAATTCATGGTGCTCGTGTTCCGGATTTCCCAGCGAGTTTTGGAGTGTCGAGCGTACGGCTAATCCGGAAAACGCCTGCTGGGCCATTGGGGTGGCCGGTGTAGATGAAGATGTGTTGGACTCCGCGTTCTTGGTCG
>JAPOKD010000014.1 GCA_029977825.1 Planctomycetota bacterium
AAGATCGACGTTCATTGAATATTGTGATGGAGGAGCTAGAGCGAAAGCGTGATCGGGTTGCTGATGAAATGGGCTTGCCAGAGAAAATAAGCCTGACAGATCGACTTACCAGAGATCGACAGCAAATCCTGCAAACTGCTAATTTCGTGTCTGAATCAATGAACGAAGTAGAAGATCGCATAAATGATTTATCCGATCCACGAGGGTCATACTATCAGCAGGCAATTGAAATATTCAGACAAACACTTGTCGGATTCAAGTCAAGTGATTTAAAGAAGCGTGCTGAAGCAACCAAGGATGATCTGACGGATGATCAGATTGTGGCGCGTCTTTCTGGTGTTGAGTCTGATCGCGGAGACCTGCAAGAAGCGACCCGTGACCGTCGTAACCTGCAAAAACAGAAGCAGCACGTCATCGAAGAATTGGGTCGAGTGATCCAGCGTTTTCGGGCAGCTCACTTTGATTCGGTGCGGTCGCATTTTCTTGACACACTGAGTATCGATGAGGAGCTGGCCTACACAGAAGACGCAGAAGACGCACGTAAACTTTGGCAAAAGATCCGCCGTTCCCAACGCTGGGGTGATCATGAGTCAGAGGACGATGCTGGAGGCTCTTCTCTGAAGCAGGTGCTTGTCAATGCGATGGGAAAAGCTGCAGGTGACGAGCGCGGAGATGATGCTCGTCGTGCAGGTGCCCGTCGTCTGGAGTACGATTCGAACAGTGATGCTCGATCAGCAGTTCGAGACGACACAGGAGGCAGCTCAAGCGATCATGCTGGCTGAGTCTTCAGTCGGTGCGCTGTGCTGTTGCGTTTTGCGTCGACTTGGAATCGCTCGCACGCACTGTGAAATAACGGTGATGCGCCCATTGGGGAACAATATCCAGACGCCAGCATGTCTGCTCCAGTGGGGCGAGGTTGGTAGTCCCCTGAGGAAGCCCGCCCAATGGCACCAATGCTATAGCAGCATCGGGAAACGCAATGAACCGAGTCAGCAATGATTCAAGATGAACTCGTTGGATGGTTCCGCCAATAGAGACGTAATCCTGCATCTCGGCAGATGAAATCGCATCCATGCCTGCCAGCGACAGCGCGTTGTGCTCATCATCAACCAGTAATGCGTTCTTCAGGTCAGCTACCTGGTCTTCAGTTTCAAGGGTCAATGCGACATTGGCATAGTGCCCGTTCATGAATGGAATGACGCCTGTCGGACTGTTCGGTCCAAGCCGGATCAAGCGGTCTTCCTTGATGGACTGCCCTACGAGACGCTTGGCCGTTTCAACAATCATCCAGTCAACGGGTTCATTGAACGTTTTAGGAAGCAGCGGTGTTTCACCGCCAGTCCGGCGAGCGAAATTGGGCCGGTTGCTGGTGTCGGACGGAGCTTTGGATATTAAAAGTGCGGCGGCGGAGGCTTGTTGTTTGGATAAATAACCTGCCTGCTGGTTCGCAAATCGCTTTCTCCACTTCAGTGGTTCGGACGTTCCTCGTGTGTAGGCATCAATGCCTTTGGCGAGTACAGGATTTTTTCTGGCCAGTTCATTCAATGCACTCTCACATGCCTGCGATACCTGATGCTGACCTGTTGTCCGTCGATCCAATTGACTGATTTGACGCAGAAAACTTGTGTAAGTGGTCGAGATCTGCGGCGGAGCAGTTTTTTCAGCCATCGACTTGATGATAGCAGGAAGTGCTGTCAGAGCCGTTTTCTTCAAATTGGCAATCCCGGCTGCTCTCGCGTTGTCTGTCTTTTTGTTGACCATCCACTCCAACGCATTAGCGCGGGTTAAATTTGCCGAAGCCTGGTTCCATAGTTTGCAAACTTGTGCGAACGCTTGTGTGCCATCACCTTTCACATCACCATCAAGAGTTGCAGAGCCTGTTTGCGCAATTTCCTGGTAGATGCGTTTTATCTCCTCGGTGGCGGCAGCAGCGTTGGCAACTTCTTTTTTAATCGTGTCATTCGCTTGTGCGAGATATCGCATTCGCCTCAGTTTTTTGTGGTTTTCATCACCAGTGACTAATAGTGCTTCAAAATTGAACAGGTACTTCTTGTGTTCCAGCGGTCTGAAGAAAACCAGAGATTCACGCATCTGCATTCCTCTGGCTTCCATCTGATTTGTAAAGACTTCCGGATCGCTTCCGTTTTGCAGGCTGGTGGCAGCCTGTTGAAGAAACTTCTGGAACCGCGGTGATTCACGTTGCAATCTTGTAGTGAGCTTGTTCATCATCTGACTCCCGCGCGGAGTGCGCGAGTAGGACAAGCCAAATTGATCGATTTGTACAGCGAGTAAAAATAGCTTTCGATACAGATCAGCACCAATGGGTTCGAACATCAGCTCAAGATGTTTCGCGTCTCGTCGAGCCTTCCAGAGTCGGGCGGCAGATTTTGAGATCTGTCGTTCTGAAAAACTTGCCGGATCATCACGTTTTTCATACATCCGTGTCACAACATCGAGTTCTTCCAGATACGTTTGATGTAATTTGTCTGCCAACGCCCCGGCAGCTTCAACCGTTCCGTGGGTTTTTAAACGCTGGGCTGGATCTTCGCCCGTCGGATTACCCCTCGCCGTGGTTAGGCCGCCCGAAAGAAGCATGACAGTGCACGACACAAGCACGATGAATCCTGATGGCTTGGTTTCCATGATGTTTTGATAGGTATTGAACATCTTATTCAGTCTCCTCACGTATCACTGCCAGGACAGCACCACCCTCGATGCGAATAACGCTTCCATCGGATGCAAGTAAGGAAATCACTCCCAAAGTGGCTGTCAAAGTTTCTTCTGTTGGATTGTATTGCTGGAAAGTGACAGTCAGTGCCTCTCCAGGTTTGGTCATTGCAATGGGCGATGTTTCATTCTCCTGGTAATACACATCGCACAGTATTTTCTGCCCTGACAGACTTGATGTTGTGGACATGTCTGTGACGCCGTGCAACAAAAGTGCGGGATAAGACAGAGAGGAAGCATCAGGGTCATAGGTGGCGATCTGGATGACATTTGGTCTGCCATCTCCGATTGCGATCAAATCGATTTCAGCGTTTGCGATTGCAATGGGATCAGGTTTGAGGTTGAGAGTGACCTCGCCTGTTTCTGGTAGCGTCTCTTCGACTGCTTCGACCGCAGAGTCGGTAATTGATTTGGTCTTGGACTTGGCAGTTTCGAGAGCCTGATTCATTTCTTCCCTGGAACATCCCGCTGCCAGGATCAGGACTAAGATTGAAGGCAGAAAAATTATTCCAGAAGAGACTTTTGCGCGTCGCCTTTTGTCTCGGCGCATTGGACCTCGGCGCATTGGGCCTCGGCGCATTGGGCCTCGGCGCATTGGGCCTCCGCTTGGGGGGGCGGGATGTATGCGGCCCCGAGGTGATTTCTTTTTTTCTGGCATCACAATACAGCTGTTGGAAGACAAGTGTGGCAAAAAGACTGATGTACGGAATTACGCCAGCCAACACGGTTGGCGACAAAGCACTGATTGGGCGAACAGCAAATCTGAACAAAGTTAAGCCTAATCAGGTTGGGGGTTGCTCTGCTTGCTGATTGGGAATCGAACGCCCGAAATTATCAGGAAATATCTACTTTGCATCCGCGGTGGTCGGTGGCGTTGCAAAGATCGCAACGAGTGACAGCAGTCCCATCAAACCCAGAAAAAAATAAAGAGCAGGGTTAAAGTTGCCCCACATGTCGCGTGCAACGCCCATGAACAGCGGTCCACAGCCACTTCCCGCGACCGTGCAGCACCAAACGGTTCCCCGTATGGATCCCAGATGAGTTCGTCCGAAATACCGTACCCATATGACATTACCGACAGCTAGTAACATGCCCTGCCCCGCCCCAAACAGGCCAACAAAGGTGTGCAATGCGAGTTCGGTTTTTCCGAACGAAACTGCGACCAGACCTGCACTGAGCATGATTGTCCCAACGGTTAGCAGACGGTTCAGTGGTAGAAAGTCTGCCAGCACACCACCAAGCAGTTGGGTTACCAACATCATTAACCCAAAAGTTTTGAAAAGGTTGGCAGGTACAGTGGATTCAAATCCCAAATCATTGCAGAGAGTAAAAAGATAAAAAACAATCCCGGTTCCAGCCATTGCCCAGACCGTATTGCTTGCGGCGAGAATAGAGAAGGCACGACAACGAATGGCTTGTCGCAAGGTCAGGCTCGACTCTGTTGCATCGCACTCATGGGGAGACGCATCAGAATGGTTTTCAGCATGCCCATCTACGACCTGCCCAATATCTTCGGGTCGATTGCAAAACAGGAAAATAACGATCGGTAGCATGGTTACTGCGACCACGATTGCTAACCCGTCATAGGTTCCACGCCACCCGATCGTGGTGATAGACGCATGTAACCACTCAGGAATCCATGCAAAAGCAATTGCTGTTCCAATACTCATGGCGGCAGAGACTCTTCCAATACGATTTCGAAACCACATCGAAATCGCATTTCCACTCAGAAGCGAAAGTGAGCCCTGGCCTAGAAAACGCAGCAGGAAAAACGCTGCGAAGAGAGAGTAAAAGTTGGTTACTTTCGCAGCGAAGTAGCAAGCTGCGGATAGCATGCCAATCGCAATCATGCTGATGCCGCGTAGCCCGTATCGATCAGAAAGAGGACCTACCAACATGAGCGGAAATGCAGCAAACAGCGTACCTAGCATGTAGGCAAGCGACAGCTGGCTGTCAGTGAGTTCCAGTGATTCACGTAGATAGGGTGTGAATGCACTGACTGCAAAAGTTTGACCAGGACTGGTCGCGATCTGTAACAGCATTGCCACGGGAATCATGACATAGCCGTAGAAAAATGGCAGACGATTGGCAAAAGAGTGCGAAAATGCGGGGATCACGTTGTCAATTCACCGGACATGCGTGCTCCAGCTGGCAAATGGTTTTTCCCGATTTTGCCGTTAGCTTTGACCCAGCCCAGCGGTCTGCCGTGGAGTTGGATGTTGTTCCATCCTGAAGCGTTGGTTTCAATCGGTTCACCTCGCATGAACTGTCGGCATGCTTTCTGATCAATCTCGAGCTGGTTGATCGGCATGAGTGCTGCTTTGCGTCGCAGTCCGCCAGCGTGCGCAGGCTTCCATGTTTGCCCTGCCCGGTGAGCAAGTTCCGGACCACCGATCGCAATCTGTTCTGCCCACGTGGGAGCGGAAGGCGAAAATCCCAGGATGATTGAGTCTCTGGTGTGAAGACGTGATTCAGCTTCACTGTGGGTGTACCACTGTGTTAATGCGACGGGCGGCCGAACGGCTTTTTTTCGCCTCTTCGGTTTTCCCGGTTTCACATGGTGGGAGTGTTGGATGGTGAGAGAGGCAGCAAAGCTGCCAGCACATTGATGCACATGGGGCCAACAGCGATAGCAACCGGGATCCGTTTCATGTCCCTGTAGACCGGCAATGCGTCTCGGTGTGGCTATCCCTTGTTCAATGAGCAACCGGATCTGTGCTTCATTTTCTTCTTCGGCAAAGGTACAGGTACTGTAAACGAGTTGCCCGCCATCACGCACCAATTTGACAGCCGCTTCAAGAATGCGTTGTTGGCGAGAAGCACTGTGGCTGATCTGGTGAGTCGATAGTGCTGAAATATTCTGTTTTCCGCGTGACATCATGGCCTGGCCGCTGCAGGGCGCATCAACCAAAAGCAGGTCAAATGCATGGGGTAATCGGTCTGCAAGCCGCTCAGGATCAAGGCTTGAGATGGCATAACGATCGGAACCAGTGCGAGCCAAGTTGAGTTGCAACGGAGCAACCCGATTGCGGATTACTTCATTGGCCAGAACAAATCCACGAGAGTCGGGGTCATTGTCAGAGACTGCTTCCAGCAGGGCGGAGGCTTTGCCACCCGGGGCGGCACACAGATCACAAACGACTTTTCCATGCAACCCTTCTCCGTCAGCTCCAGCCAAAGCCAAGGCTAGAAGTGATCCAGCATCTTGAATGAAAAAATCTCCACACGCGTAGGCCAAAGTACGGGCAGGCGAACCAGAATTTTGTGCAGGTCGTCTCCCCAGGTTGTACCAGTCAATCGGGGAGCTGGGGACCGGGAGATTTGCCGGGTCTATTTCACGACGATGCCGGATTACATTGCGCCATGGTTGGGCCAAGGATGTGGAGAATTCATTGAGTGAACCAGGACAATGAATTTGACCGAGAACAGACGCAATTTGTTCTTGCGAAAATGCGGGTTGGGCAGAATTCATCGCGGTCGTTGGAACCATCCCAAGACAGCCATGCCAGTTGAAATGGCTCCAGCAAGCAACAAAGGAGACGTGTAAGTGAACATCACAAAAGTGATTTGCGCCGTACGCGCTGCATCTTCCTCAGTCGTTTCGGGAAGCTCACCTGTCACCAACATCATGATTTCATTCTGAATCGCAGGAACACGTGAAGCATAAAAAAGTCCTGCCGAGATGAAAGAGAAAATCAACATCAGCATCATCATGAAGGCGATGCTGATTTGGGGAGGTCGACGCTGCGAAGACGGCTGATTCATGGCAAGACTCGAAGGGCTGGTAGCACTGTCAGTTTAACCACTGGGAACGGAAACGACGAGTCAAGAAACGCCCGTTACGAATCTCAGGAATAACCTCCAGTTTGTCGCTGGTGTTCATAGAGCACAATGCCTGCAGTGGTGGCAAGGTTGAGGCTGCGAACATGTTCTGAGGTGGGTAAGCGAAGCGCCCGAGGGTCTTCGGGGTCGAGGATGGACGCGGGTAGCCCAGAGGTTTCCCGCCCAAAAACGAGGACGTCTCCACGACGAAATTCGGCTTCCCAGATCGTTCGTTTGGCAAATTTCGACAAAAAGTACATCGGCCGGGGCTGGAGTTGTGAGACCAAGTCATCCCAATTGACGGCGTCTCCACGCTGCAAGTGCGTCCAGTAGTCTAGTCCCGCCCGACGCAGTTTGGCATCATCCAATTGGAATGCTGCAGGGCGAACAATCCACAGTTTTGCGTTCACAGCAACGCAGGTTCTCCCAATGTTGCCCGTATTCTGGGGAATCTCAGGTTGGTAAAGCACCACGTGTGCCGAAGGTTCGTTTTCTTTCTTCTCCGGGCTGCACGTTTCTTTCGCTGCGCGGTTATCATAAGGAAGGTTGGTTAATTCGGATCTGCGTTGCCTGTCGGGTTGCGGTTCCATGCATTTACCTGACAAACTGTTCTGTGACGCTGTGTTCGTCGCATCATCTACGGATTGAGACTCTTCACTCGGGCTTTGTTTTTCATTCATGGCGATTCAAGTCACCTGTCCAAACTGTCTGAAGCGGTTCCAGGTCAGCGACAAATTCGCTGGCAAGACCGGTCCTTGTCCAAATTGCAAGAAGGAGATCAAAGTACCGGATGCTTCCGAAGAAGTCGTCATCCACGCACCCGACGATGGGGCTCCCAAAGATCGTCAGGGAGTCAGTATCCTCAAGCCCCTGAAGCGTACCGAAACTGATGTGACCCGAAAGGGCATGATCATCACATTTGGGGCAATTTTACTGGCAGTCGCTGCCGCGGTTGGACTGCGGATGGGCATGGAGACGATTCCTGCTTACATCCTTGCTTTAGTGGCGTTGTTGCTGGCTCCACCGCTCGTCTGGTCAGGCTACAGTTTTGTTCGCGATTCCGAGTTGGAACCTCATGTTGGGCCGGATTTGAGAAATCGGGTCTTGATTTTGTCAGTGATTCTGGCCGCTTTGTGGTTGGTGTACGTTTTCGTGCCCAGCTACGTGATGGAATATGATTCCCCGGCCGAGATGAGTTATCTGTGGTTTGGAATCATTTTCGCCGTGATGGTTGGCTTGGGAGCTCTTGCATCGGCTGCCACTTTTGATCTGGAAATGTTGAATGGTCTGACGCTCGCCGGGTTGTATTTTATCGTGACCGTTGTCCTCGCATTGATCAGCGGCTTGACTCTGGCCACCAATGTTTGATCTCAGTTCTCCCTCTGCTGGCAAGGCCGGCTACTTCCCACCTCCTGCCTCATTGCTTGTCCATGCTGCCAGAAGTTGTCGCCCTGCATCGCATCGGCTCACTCGTGCGAATCCCGCCTGCGCAGGATGTGCCGGTTTCTGATCGGGTACGCAGAATTCTCGATCTCGCACCCATGAGGCGATTGGCGTCCATTAGTCAGCTGGGAATGGTGTCGCTGGTTTATCCCGGAGCCACTCACTCACGACTGGAACATTCACTGGGCGTATACCATAACGCCTTACGTGTGGTGGCCCGTTTTTCCTCGGACAGCGAGTTCACCGAGCGGATCACGCCTGCGATGGCAGAAGCTTTTGTTCTTGCTGCTCTGATTCATGACATCGGTCACTGGCCCTACTGTCACCCTATTGAAGACATGGACATTCGGGAGCTCGGTGAGCATGAGTCCCGTATCAGGCAGTGCATCTACAATAGCGGGCTTGCTGAATGTATTGATCAGGATTGGAAATGCGATTCATCGCAGGTATTGGCTTTGCTGGAGCCCAAGTCAGAATCGCAGGAGACAGATCAAGAGGCATGCTGTTTTTTACGCAGCTGTATCAGTGGTCCAGTGGACATCGACAAGCTTGACTATTTGCAACGTGACAGTTTGCATGCTGGTGTGCCCTATGGGCGCAATTTTGACGCCGGGCGCTTGATCAGCTCGCTTTGCTTCAACCCGGTAACATCACAATTAGCCATCATGGACAAAGGTCGAACAGCGGCCGAGATGATGGTTTTTTCCCGTTATGTCATGTTCAGCGAGGTGTACTGGCATCATGCAGTCAGGTCGGCAACAGCGATGTTGCAACGATGTGTCTTTTTGCTCCAGAATCGTATCGATCTTGAATCGACCCTTGGGCTGGTTGATGCAACTTGGGTTAGCATGTTACGACGGGCTGCTGAGGGCAGTGTTGCTGAACCGCTCGCTGAGGGTCTGTTTGGTTCCTGCCGCCGGCTTTATAAGCGAACTGCAGAATTCAACCTGGTCGAAGGCCGCGAGGTTCATCAGGCGTTGGCGCGAAAGCCATACTGGTGGTTGGTTGCTTGCTCGGAAAAACTGGCGGACAGAATTTCTGTATCAACAGGGATACCCATCCACCCCGCAGATGTGCTGCTCGATGCACCTCCGGTAAAATTGGAAGTAGACATCGATGTAGATGTACTCGGTCGTGATGGAACCGTTCGCACTTTGGGTGAGGTGTCACCTGTTGCTTCGGCTCTTGCAAGGCAACAATTTGACAATCAAGTCAAGCAAGTAAGAGTATTCGTGCGTGATGATTTGCGACTCGATTTGCAAAGATTCTTGACGCCTGATGATTGGGCGAAAGAATTACTGGCTTCTGCTGCACAACTAGAAGAGAACGTTGTATGACCAACACTACTCAACCTACGATTGTGGTTGCTACAGACAAGGATCATGCGGCTCGATGCACGGCAGACTTGATCCATGAGACGGTTCGGGAAAATCCATCTTCCGTGCTGGGACTTGCGACCGGAGGCACACCGGTTGGTGTTTACCGCTTGATGGTAGAAAGATTTCAGGCAGGCGAACTGGATTTCTCCAAAGTGACCACCTTCAATCTCGATGAATATGTCGGCTTGGGGCCAGAGCACGATCAGAGTTATCGCTACTTCATGCAGCAGCAACTGTTTGATCATGTCAATGTGGTGCAGGAAAGCACCTATGTTCCCAATGGTCTCGCGTCCAACATTGAAAAGCATGTAGCCGAGTACGAAGAGCAAATCCTGCAGGCGGGCGGCATAGATTTGCAACTCTTGGGAATTGGTAATAATGGCCACATCGCATTCAATGAACCTGGTTCACCAATTGACAGTCGGACACGCCTGGTTGATTTGACTGAAGACACAATCGAAGCCAATTCGCGGTTTTTCGAATCAGCTGCAGAGGTTCCCAGGCATGCAATCACAATGGGAATCGGGACGATCCTTGAGGCAAGGCGGATTGTATTGATGGCTACCGGGAAATCGAAAGCCAAAGTTGTTCAGTCTGCAATCGAGGGTCCTGCTGACCCCTCAAATCCAGCATCACTGTTGCAGGGACATGCAAGACTGACATTTGTGCTCGATCCCGAGTCCGCCAGTGAATTGAGTCTCTAGTCTCCACAAAGGTGGTGGGTTCGCTGCCTCATGGAGATGCTGGATTTCAGGAAAATTTCTTGCTTTCATGCGATGATGGGTTTAATCACTCGCGCCGGTTCAACGCCGGTCAACTTCATATCCAATCCTTGGAATTTGTGTGTGAAGTTGTGATGATTGATCCCCAGTTGGTGCAACATGGTGGCGTGCATGTCACGCACATGAACGACATCTTCCACAGCGTGGTAGCCAAGATCGTCGGTGTTTCCGTAGCTTTGTCCGGGTTTGATTCCCCCACCCGCCATCCACATTGAGAAGCCCTTGATGTGGTGGTCACGACCTGCACCACCCTTGCCTTGGAACATTGGCGTTCTGCCGAACTCACCACCCCAAATGATTAATGTATCTTTCAACATGTCACGCTGTTTCAGATCGGTCAGCAGGGCCCACGTCGCGCGATCTGTCAATCCGCAACAAATATCCATGTACTTTTCAAGTCCACCATGGTGGTCCCAACCGCGATGATAAAGTTGGATGAAACGAACCCCACGTTCAGCAAGACGCCTCGCAAGCAGGCAGTTTGAGGCGTAGGACCCATCGCCCGGTTTCGCACCGTACATGTCCAGAACGTGCTGCGGTTCATCCGACACATCTGTCAGGTCAGGCACCGATGTTTGCATTCGGAATGCCATTTCATAATTTGCTAGGCGAGTCTCAATCTCTGGATCTCCTGTCGATTTCAGGCGATGTTGATTGAGTTGGCCAATGGTTTCAATCAACCGCTGTTGCTGTCTGCCTTGGACTCCAGCAGGTGCATCGACATAGTTCACGGGTTGGCCACTCCCACTGAATTCCACTCCCTGATACCGGCTAGGAAGAAAGCCTGCTGACCATTGTCGAGAAGCGATGGGCTGTGGATTACGACCACCTACGCTCGTGAGTACAACAAATCCAGGCAGATTCTCACTTTCGCTTCCCAAACCGTAGGTGACCCAGGATCCCATCGAAGGTCTTCCACTGATGGCAGTCCCCGTGTTCATGAAAGTGTGTGCAGGATCATGATTGATCTGTTCGGTGACCATCGACCGTATAACGCAGATATCATCGGCCATCTTCTGGTGGAACGGAAGATAATCACTGATCAGTTGCCCCGACTGCCCATATTTTGCGAACTTCGTCAAGTGTCCCTGACACTTCAATTCCTTTCCCTGTAGCTGGGCTATCGGTTGTCCTTCGGTATAGGAAGCTGGCATGGGTTTACCATTGAGCCTGTCCAGTTCCGGTTTGTAATCGAAGGTTTCGAGGTGAGATGGCCCACCTGCCATGCACAAAAAGATGACGCGTTTGGCTTTCGCAAGATGGTGCGGTACGTCAGCTCGAGCTCCCGCATTTACCTTGTCGGCAGCCTGTGAGTCGGTTGCCAGCATGGATGCCAACGCGGCGCTTCCAATCCCGACTCCATTGTTGGAAAGGAAAGTTCGCCGATTGAGTGGATTTGAATGCTGTTTCATGGGGATAGCTTGGCAGCGGTGATGGAATGCGATCGCAGTGGTGTTTTTGCTTGACGTCTAGTAACGGGTGACCGTTTCCTGCAGATTCAAGAGAGCGCGGGTGAGAGTTGTCCAAGCGGCAAGGTCCTGCGGGTTCACTGATTCAATATCAACTTCCTTGTCGATGGTATCCAGCAACTTGTCAGCATCTTCAGGCTGGGAACGGTAATGCTGGATTTCGGCTTCCAGTAACTTGCCGAGTGATGTCAGTTCAAACGAATCAGGTTGTCGAGAAACTGTTAACTCAAAGGCTCTTTTGATTTTAGCCTGGGAATCTTCTTGTTCGACTTTTAGCAGAGCAGCAGCAAACGCAACCGCAGCATCGATCATGGCAGGGTCATTCAGCATGACCAGTGCTTCCAGCGGAGTATTGGATCGTGCTCGTTGTGCCGTGCACTCCTCGCGACTCGGAGCGTCCAACGCTTTGAGCATGGGATGCAAGAATTGCCTTTGCCAATGCACGTAAACACCGCGTTGATATTGGCGCTGATCCAAATGTGGTGCGTAAACACGTTTCGGAAAGTTCAGATGCCGATAATAGCCTGCGGGCTGATTTGGCTTGATGCTGGCACCACCAACGGTGCGTACCAGCAGATCGCTTACGGACAGCACATTGTCACGAACCATTTCGGCTGGAAGTCGGTAGCGGGCCTGACGTCCAAACCACTGGTTGTAAGGATCTTCCCGGAGTTGTGCGTCTGTTGTGTCTGAGGCCTGCTGGTAGCTGCGGGAAAGTACAAGGCGGCGCATCATGCGTTTGATGCTCCAGTCGTCCGCAATGAAATCGAGAGCAAGCTGGTCCAGCATTTCCGGATGATTCGGTGGCTGTCCCTGACCACCAAAGTCACCGAGTGAAGGGGAGATGCCGCGACCAAAAAGCAAATACCAAAAGCGATTCACAAATACCCTCGCAGTCAGCCCTCCGATGCCCTTGTCCACATCGACAATCCAGTTTGCAAGATCAAGACGCGTTGCACGGTTTTCATCCGTATCGAGCGTTCCAAGGAATTCAGGGATCGCTGGATCTACGATGGGTCCGCTTTCATCTAACCAATTGCCTCTTGGCAAAACTCGAATCTCTCGCGGAGTTACTGACTTGGTGACCATCGTGAGTCGTTTTGATGCCTTGAGCTGTTTTAATTCTTCCTGGCAAGCAGAAATCTGACTGCTGATCACCTTTGCCTGCGATGCATCTACTTTTTCCAGTTTGCTTTGCAGCGTTTTCAGTTTCGATTCGATTTCTACAGAAAGCTCACGTTGCCATCGGCTTCCAACGGAAATTTCGGGTGGTCGTTTCGTAGGTAAAGAGTTGGTGCCCACCTTGAAGTGTTGCTGCTCATCGATGTCAGCAAAAAATGCGACCATCGAATAGAAGTCTTTGGTGGAATAGGGATCGTACTTGTGGTCGTGGCATTGGGCGCAACCCACCGTGGCACCCATCCAAACGGCTGACACATTGCGAATACGATCAGCAGCGTAGATGGCGAGATATTCCTTGGGTTGCAGTCCCCCTTCATGGGTCGTTTGCAACAGTCGGTTGTATCCGGTCGCGATCTGTTGTGCGGGCGTGGGGTCTTTGAGAAGATCACCTGCAAGTTGTTCCCGCGTGAATTCATCTAATGGCAAGTCGTCATTGAAACTGTCAATAACATAGTCGCGATAGGGCGAAATGTTGTGGTCTTGATCGCCGTGATAGCCGACTGTGTCTGCATAGCGAACCAGATCTAACCAGTAAGTTGCCATGCGTTCCCCGTATGCTGGCGAAGCGAGCAGGCGATCGACAGCTTTCTGATATGCCAAGGCACTTGTGTCGCCAACGAATGCCTCGATCTGCTCCTGTGTAGGTGGAAGGCCGGTCAGGTCAAATGTGACCCGACGGAGCAACGTGTGGCGTGCGCTATCTGGCGAGGGTTGTGACAGTGTTTTTGGAAGTTTGGCCAGAATGTGATCATCAAGCGGATCACGGGCCCATGCACTGTTAGTTTTCGGTGCAGGCTTTGATTTTGGGGCCACATATGACCAGTGCGGTTCATACATCGCTCCTTCGTCCACCCAGCGTTTCAATAGATCGATCTGCTTCTGGTTGAGATGCTTCCCAGATTCGGGTGGGGGCATTAATTCGTCGGGGTCGCTTGACGTGATTCTTGAGATCAATTCACTCGTGCTGGCGTTACCCGGTTCAATCGCATCCTGCTTCGCAAACTCTTCTATATCCAGTCTCAGATCAGCTTCGCGATGCTCGGCGTCGGGACCGTGACAGAAAAAACATGTGTCTGAGAGAATTGGTCGAATATCGCGATTGAACGATAGCTCATCATCAGCACGGGCGAGCCTGTCGGCCGAAAAGGTCACCAGTGTGATGATTAGGAGGACAAAACCACGCATTTAACTTTTTCGTCGAGAGAGTCGAGAGAATGGAAGATCGGAGCGGACTGACAGTTTAACCGCTGAAGATCAAAGACAAACACAATCGGGAAAGCGTGTAGCGCTGTGATGTGTTTGGGGCTTTGGATGTTCAGGTCTTTGATGGCAGGGTTGGATCGGGCGTAAGTCTCTGTCATTATGCCATCGGCGTCTTGTAGTCATCGCGTAAAAAATTGTACATTTGCCGCATGAGCGAAGTAATTAATAACCCGCGAGGCTGGCAGGATCAATTTTTCCGGCAACTTGCGGCTCCTCGAACGCTGTTGGATCTATTTGATTTTCTTCCCGGTGTGTACATGTACATCAAGGATGTTGAAAGTCGTTTTGTACGAGCCAATCGTGTTGTTTGTGATGTGGTGGGAGTAGCAAATCCGGATGAATTGATTGGACATACCGATTTTGACTTTTTTCCACCAGCGATAGCAGCGCAATATGTCGCCGAGGATCAACGCGTGATCACGGCAGCAGAGTCACTGTCTGATCAGGTTTGGATGGTCCCCGGAAAAAACGGGGTTCCCCGCTTGTATCTGTGCAGCAAGATTCCTCTTCTGAACCACGAAGAGCAGGTGGTCGGGATTGCGGGCGTGAAACGTCCTTATGAGTACTCTGCAGATGATTCAGCAGGCTACAGTCGTCTCGTCCGTGTCATTTCTTTTATCATCGATCATCATGCAAACTACATCGAAGTCAAAGACATGGCAGAACATGTCCACCTCTCAGTGAGTCAGTTACAGCGCGAGTTTTCCCAAAATTTTGGTATCACCCCTAGTCGTTACCTGCGTGAGGTGCGAGTGGGGATGGTCAGGCATTTGTTGGAGAGCAGTGATCTGAGCTTGACGCAGATTGTCAGCGAGTGCGGGTTCTATGATCAGAGCCATCTGACGCGTCATTTCAAAGCTTCGACAGGGCTTACACCCTTGAAGTACCGTCAGCGTTTTCGGGCACTGTAACAGTGACTTCAATTTGCTTGATTTGGTAAGGCGGGTTTAGTGCAGCGATAAACGAAGGCGGGCGGTAGATTCAGCCACACGCTGGGGCTTCGTTCCACGTTTGCAAATGTGTTTCTCAAGCGTCGGCTAAAGCGGGCACCGGCGGGCAACACAACTCCCTGCCAGTAAGCAAAAGTCGCGAACTGAGCTTCGGGTGCCAGGACACCCAGCATGGCATCGATGATCTCAGTTTGGAGCGATTCGGGGAATGAAGCCCAAGGTAGGCCACAAATCACAGCGTCGATTTTTTCGACGGATTCCCGTTCGCAGAGTTGGGCAATATTCGTGACGCTATCGTTGTAGACCGTGACACCGGGGCAACGTTTTCGGGTCACTTCGGCCATTTCAGCTGATCGCTCGACCGCAAAAAACGTACTCTCAGGATGAAGTTTTTCGCGGATCGCCTGTGTAAATACACCTGTTCCGGGGCCAAATTCGACGACGTTGCGGATCTGATTCCAGTCAAACCAGTCGACCATCATGCGAACCAGGTGAATACTGCTGGGCGCAATTGCCCCCACTTGTCCGGGATTTCGGAGGAAGTTCTTGAGGAAGGTAGTATTTTCGCCCATCAAAGCAGTTTCCAGCTGTACGGACTTGCCGCCAAATCAGAATTCACGAGCCACAGGGTATCGGATTATGACGGGAACGTGAGGTACGATGTAGAGATGCAAATACCTAATCAAGGAAATCGTCGAAGCGTTGGCGCGAATATGACACCGATGATCGACGTGGTTTTTCTGCTGATCATCTTTTTTCTGGTGTCGAGTCATCTGGCAAGGCAGGAGAATCGGCTACCGCTGGAATTACCGGTTGCTTCAACATTTGATCCTGTGGATCCAGACAAAGCACCGTTAACGATTAGTGTTGACCCGCAAGCCCGCTGGTTGGTTTCTGGAGATGTGGTTGATTTGTCCAGTGTGCGGGCAATTCTGTCTGACCTGAAGGCCAATCAAGGGGCTGATGCTGCGATTCGGATTCGTACCGATGGTGCGGTGGAATACAAGCAGGTCGAGCCACTTCTGCGAGAAGCTGCTCTGGCTGGAATCACCGATGCTGCGATTGCTGTTCGAGAAGAGGCGGGGTTATGAAGCTGCCAAATACTTCCAATGAAGATGCATTGGAGTTGAAAATGACCCCCATGATCGATGTCGTGTTCCTGTTGTTGGTTTTCTTTGTGTGGACCAGCAGCTTTGAATTGCCGGAGTTTGATCTGCCTGGTTCTCTTGCAGAATTACCGATGGGAGCGGCGGAGGCTTCCAATGATACACTACCGGTCGAGAAGTTCGACGAGATCATCATTCGGCTTCGGTGGCAGGCAGAGGGAACTCAGATCATGCTCAATGGCCAGCCGCTGGATCGGATGGATGATATCAGGAATCGCCTGACTGAGATCACATCGTTGGGGGTGCAGCCACCTGTGATCGTCGATCCAGACGAAAAAGTTACCATGGCTCTTGCCGTCCAAGCTTATGATGCGGCCCGCGCAGCAGGAGTAGATCGAGTGCTGTTTGCTGCCAAGCCGGAGTAGCCATGATTCGTGTTTTACAAGTCATCATCCTTCTCATAGCGTTCTTCGGTCGTGAAAACAGCGATCGACAAATTGTTGCTGCTGGGCCGTCCATCAAAAACGTTGGACGCATGACTGATGATCGAGATGAGGATCTAATTAACGCTTTGTTGGAACGTGGACGCTTTGATGATGCACTCGACCTGTGCCGATTACGCTCGGTTGATTTGGAACTGCAAAGTGATGCTGCTGCCAAATGGCAGGTGAGGAAATCAAAAATCCTGACCGCCAGACAGATGGGGCGCGACACGTTTGGTCAAGAAGAGTTGGCAGAAGTACAGCGTCCAATCAGCGACTTGTTGCATTCCTATCCAAATCATCCACGTGAGTTATTTCTCAAATCACAGTTGTTGGATAGTGAAAAGGCGTTCGCCATTCACAGTGTGCTGCGTGCTGCTGTGTCGCCAAGCAACGACCAGATTCGGGATCTGGCTACGAGGCAGTTGTTGACTGCGACATCTCATGTGTCAACTCTGGCTGATGAAGTTCAGCAGCGTCGTTCTGCCTTGGAAACGGAACGCACTGTTGCAAGTCGCGGAATGATCGCTGATTTGCGTCGTCTCGGTCAACAACTGCAAATCGACGCTGTTACATTGGCACTGGTGCAGACTGATTTGTTTCCGAGCGGTAGCGATGATTGCATCGCCGCAGCAACCAAGGCTGAACAGCTGGCCAATGACGCGATTACTCGTTTGCCAGGTGGAACTGTTGCGAGAAAAGAAGTTGAGCGATTGCGAGTGGAGGCGGTATTTCGAGCTTCGCAATATGATCGCTGTGATGTTCTGTTGACGGAACTGCTTCCTCAATTCCCTGGTTCACTACCGCCCAAATTACAAGCGCTCAGAGTGCGTTTATGTATTGCTCAGGGACAAATGGAGAAAGCGGGGAAATTACTGAACGACTATTTTGGTGATGCGCCGGAGTCAGCACCCAATGCTCTGTCCATGGATTTGGCAAGACTTGAGTTTTTGTTGGTCGCCAATGCGGGGCGCCGTGTCGGCGACTGGTTGGATGTAATTCAGCGGCGCGGAGGAGCCTATGCCAGACGTCGTGCTGATGCGGTTTCTCTTTTGCATTTGAAGTCCACCGGCCAGTCAAGAGCATCAGTTGATCCCTCTGTGGTTGCTGCACAGGGTCAGGATTGGTTGCGTCGCGGCGATCCCAGTCGTGCGGGTGATCTCCTCGCCGCCGCCGCAGCCGCCGAACCAGACCCTGATCGGGCGATGAGCCGCGTTGCCGAAGCTGCTGCAGCGTTACTGGCAGCAAAACGCATGAATGACGCAATTGATGTGATGCACGATGTAGCGCTGGCAAAGTCTGCTGCGGAAGCTGCATCTGCAACCCATCTTCAGGCTGCTATCCTGCTTGCGAGGCTTGATTCATCAGACGTGGCAAACGTGAAACGCCTTGAGGCAATGCTGCGAGTGAACTTGCAGAAGTGGCCTGAGAACTCGAGTGCAGGGGCTATTCGACTGTGGTTGAAAAAGATCCTCACTTCACAGCAACGTTATCTCGAGGCTGCAGAAGTGGTATCGGATGTTGAACCTGCAACGATTGATCGTGAACTATCCCAATCCATTGCCAGCGCGTGGTTGTTGGCTCTGAACAAAAGTGTTCTTGACGTAAAAGACAAGAATGGCGTTGGCAATACGGCGGGAGCAGAGAATGCTGAATGGCTGAAAGTGACCAGTGCTTTTCAAGTCGTGATGAAGAAACTGATCAGCAACGATGTGATGCATTCACGTTTTCGTCTTGTGGCAGCTTTGCACCTGGATCGACCAGACATTGCTGATCTCAAGCCTTTGGGGGCAGATGTATTTTCGGAAGATGCATTCATTGACTCTCTTATCACCTTCAGGCAGAGTGGACGCATCCCAACAGCATCACCACCTGAGGATCGTTTGCCACAGATAGAGAAGCGTTTGATGGCGGATGCTCGTGCTGATCCGTTATTGCGTCCAAGAACACTTGATGTGTTGGTAAATTGGATTGGTGCAGATACAGCCTCCATGGAGTCAGCAGAACGAGCCTTGTGGAACGGTGATGTTAAGCAGGCGATCGAACTGTTGAATAAGGTGCAGAAGGCATCCAAAGATCCGCGGCGGGCGATCCAGCAGGCTGCTACGATGCTGGGTGCAACTGACAACCCCAAAGCACAGCAGGCTGGAGTTGTGTTGTGGGACGAATTTGCAGCCGGGTTGCCGCAAGGTGAACCCGTTTGGCATGAAGCGAAATTGGCAGCCATTCGCCTGTTACAAAGAATAGGCGACCAGCAAGAAGCCTATCGCCGTGCGAAGTATATCCTGCTTACACAAGGGACGATTGATGACGCGTTACGTAGTCAGTACCAGTCCGTGCAAAAGCCCTGAGCAGTGTGCACGGCATCAGGGGTTTCAGGCTTGAAAAATTTGCAGTTCAGAGATTGGATGGTCTTGACCAGCGTATGATTGGAACATCGGAAAAAACTGATGCATGGTCAGGCAATTCTGTGAAGCGTTTTGTTGTGTTGAAGCATGAAGTTGGCCCATGTTTTGAACGGACGACGCAGACGCACCTGGATTGGATGTTTGCGACTGGTGACGCGCTGGCCACGTGGTCGACTGAATTGATAATTGATTTCGAACACTCGTTTAATACGCCCTGCATGAGGTTGGCCGATCATCGTCTGGTCTATCTCGATCGCGAGGGTGATCTTGGTGGCGGCCGAGGCAGTGTGCGACGAATGCTTGCTGGCGAGTACATTCCACTGGCGAGTGCTTTGGGCCAAATGGTTTTTAAGGCAGCATTGCGCTGGCACACAGAGTCGGGTGTTCAGCATGGGACACTGGAGATCGTTCAACGACGGGAAGAGACCGTTTCAGAATCGGAAGTGGCTCTTGGCTTGCGTTTTTCAACATGTCGATAGGTGACAAACTGATAGACAGGGCTTCGAGGCTGGTAGCAGTGTTCTGCTCTGGTTCCGGTATGTCCCGACAGAACTATCGCCCCGTCGGTCAGTTGGATTGATTCAATGATGACAGGACTGTGGGCGTATCCAGCGTGTTCACTTGGAACCTGCACAAGAGCGGTGGGGTCGGACTCGGTACGATCCCAGCGTATCTGCACATCTCCCTTGGCAGCCTCCGCACTGACGCCATTGATGAATTGGCTGATTGGCAGGGAAACGGCGCCGGCTTTCAGTTTGCTAATGTGCACGGCTAACAGGTTGGGAGCTTCGGTCAGTTCCACATGCAGTTCACAGGAAATAACCGTGTCCAGGTTTCCGTCGGTGTAGCGAGCGGCCGCCAAGAGACGGTCTTGTTGAATGCTGATTCTTGGATCTTTGGCACCTGAGTTCTGTAGCCGCTTGAATTTCAGGGGCAGTTGTCTGATCAGCCATGCATTGATGTCGTCTTCACTGAAACGTGCTTCCCATGGGCCCGGTTTGGAAGCGTCCTGCTGCAGTTTGGCAACATTCGCCTCGAGTTTGAAGCTTCCCGCCTCTGTATCAGCGGGATTGCGTTGCGTTGCCTCTTGATAGAACTCTGGCACGACGCGAGTCTGCCTGAATAACCACCAACCACTGAGTGAGGCAAGGAAAAGAATCGTCAGCACAGTGATTCCAATTCGCTTGACCCATCGAACCATGGCTAATTCCGCAGTTGGTTGCAGTGTTTAAAAGTAGTATTCAAAAACGTAAAGGTCGGGGTATCCAATTACGGATGCGTTCGGCGATTCCGGGGGTTTCTTCTGTTTCTGTTTTCGTTTCTGTTGTGTTCAGCTCGGATTCCTTCAAAGGATCAAGTTTAAGCAGGTATCGAGCCCATCCGTTTTGTAATAATCGCCCAGCCGGCGCCAGGTTGCTGTTTTGCAGGCCCTGCACAGCAAGAAAGGCCCCGCTTTGTAATTCATCTCTTTCGCTAACCGTTGGGAACTGATCATGAAGCTTTATGTCGTCAATCCAAATTTGGCCGCTTGAAAGGCTGTCAATAGTGAGCCGCAGTGAGTGCATATTGGCAGAATCGATGTTCAGTGCTTCGAGTTGTACTTCGCGATTCCCCCACTGTCCGTTTTTAGGGATGTCAAACTCGTTGGAGTAACGAATTGGTTTTCCATTTTCGGTGGCTTCCAGAGAGATTCTCAAGCGATGCATGCCGGCATTCTTGCTGGCCTCGGCGCGGCATGCCAGCGAGACTGCGAGTCGGCCTGATTTCGGCGGTTCGATGGTCTCACTCACCAGCCAAGTCCGTGCTGTGGTATTGGGTTCGGTGGTGAGCAAGATTGAATGTTTGCCTTCAAACGGTTGTGCGTTGTCGACGCGAACGCATCCTGAGGGATGCTGCGCATGCAACCACCCCACCAGTCCCAGCTCGCCTGCTTTTTCGAATCCACCATTATTCAGGGCGTCGTATGATTCGAATTCGAACAGAATTCCGATGCGCTGGGCGACTAGCGTTACTTTCCGTTTGATTTCCGCCAAGGCTGCGGTGCCACCACTGAGCCGTGAGCGGCATGAAGTGATTTTGGTATCAGGGACAGGTTGGCTCGATCGAAGCAGAATTAACTGTCCTTCAGCAACCCGGATGCGCGTCCGGTTTCCATTCAAGTATTCAATTTGAATGCCTTCAGGATTTTCGCCAACGGCTTTCCACTCAACACGTTGACTGGTTGCAATGTCGATTTCATTGGCCCATGGCGTCAGGCACAGGAACGACAGGTGCAAGTAGCCCTCTTTTTGAATGGTCTTCACGCGAACAGTGTTCTGGGCTCTGCTTTCAACCTCGACCGGTTGCATACCCGTTCTCGGTAAGTGCTGAAACGCTTCCAGCAGTGCGACAAGCTCAGGCCGCAATATACGACCATCTATGGGAAGTTGGATTACGAGGCTTGTGGGATCAAGTCGGTCAATCAGGTGACACGTATCCTCCAAAACCCTTTGTTTATCTTGAACGAGAGGAGTGTCGTCAAGCTGCAATTTTGTATTGAAGTAAACGTTCGAAGCCACTGCGCCCTCGTCGGATGGTACGGGAACACGGAGGGCTTTGCGTACCAGCAATCGTGAGTTGGTATAGCTATGCGTGTTTCCAAACGCGGTTGGAAAACGTTTGCCTGGCTTGAATGTTGGGCTATCTGTCTTGGTAGACGTCGGTTGTGCACTTCGATTGCCAGCAGAATCAAACTTCAGATTAAGCGACGTATGCCGTTCGCCACTTTGCAGGTCATCGAAACAACGGTTAGTCGCCTGAAGGACCCAGTTTTTATAGGTCTCTTTTCCGTCACCTTGCGACCAGGCACGCAATTGTTCGGTTGGGACATTCACATTGAGCGATTGTGCGAAGGTGGTCAGGGTGGCGTCGCTGTCAAACATCTCCGCTACAGGTTGCAAATGACTTTCTGGTCCACAGTCGATTGTGATCCCGGCGAAATGGTCTGGCTGACCACAGTGAAAACACAATTCAGCAAGAAGTTTCTGAAGGCTTTGTTGCACAATTGGATGCAACAGGTTGTATTGAAAGGCATTCCCCTGCTGACTTCTGGTTAATTGTTGAAGTAGGTCCGGTCGTTCCATAAGGGCCTGTTCAACGGGGTGCAGCAAGAAATCAGGATCAAGATGCACATGTGTCTTGAGGCCGCGGTTTTCCAGCAAAGCAATCGCTGTTGCTAGTTGATTGGTTCGCGCGGGCGTTGAGTCTGTGACTGGCAGCAGGTCGCGCGTTTGGAAGAGCGTGTTTCCGCCAGCATTCGCAGGCAGCATGATCCCGTTCATCCCATTGGCTTTGCTGAGGTCGCAGATTCGATCCAACGCTATCCAAAGTTCGAAGGCATCGATGGTTTGCAGATCAAAACCATCCAATGAGTGTCTTGCTGAAACGTCCTTGGTCAGCGAATCGACCCAGTCGAGGTCATTGATTTGCAGGATGGTGTTTCGTGTGGGGGTCAATGACGAAAATTCATCTTCGTCAGCATGAGGGCGGCTGAGATGCGAAGGTCCTGCTTGTACTTCGATGGATTCCAGTTGCAGGACACCATCGCCCAGATTAGTCAGCCAGATCTGATCATCTTTGGCTGGATAATGCACGAATGTGTAGGTTCGCCATTGTTCGTTCGGATCAATTGTTTTCGTGTCCGACAGAATGAACTTGGTTGCAGGCCGCTCTCGATCGTAAAGCCCCCCTGCTTCAACCTGCAACTGTATGTTCTGACTCGCTGGCAACCGCAACGTGATTTTGTGAGGCTTGCCAGCGGTCAGTACCGGCAAGCTGGCTTGAAATGGTTTGTCCGTTGGTAGTAGGGAAACCATTTCACCAGCGTGCTGATCCTGTTCCAGTTTGGTTTCTGGCTGACTTGTGTTCACGCCTGGAATGAAACGGGTGGTTGTTTTGGGCAACCATTGACCCACAGACCAATTTGATTCGGAGGGTCTTAGTGTTCCGGCATACTGCCAGATGTCTGTTTTTGGTGAGGTATTTGTTCCCGGTTTGGACGTCACAAAGAATGGGCGTCCAATTTTCACCAAGGGTGCTTCGCGACCTCGTAGCCGATCCCAGATGCGGTCATCATCTTTCGTTAAATGACAGCGTATTTCGTAGACGCCTGGTGCTTCAGGAACTGACTCCGTAATGGGAATTACATCACTGTTGCCCGCGGCATTGATGGTGATTGATTTCCGGTGTCGTGTGACGGTCTTCTGGTTGGCGACCTGAACAATCGAGTAATGGAAGGTGAGTACGGAAGATGCTTGGCCTGTCATCGCATTGACAGCTGCCGCCAATTCGAGAGGTGCATTAGGCTCGTAGACTGGTACCGCTTGCAGACCGTTTAGTCGCATTTCATCATTTGCCGCTCGACGGATTGACCACGTTGAGCTTTGGTTGCCGGTGCTTGAAGCTGTGCCTGGTGGGTCAGATTGGAGTACCTTTTTCTGCTGCAGGTCCGAGAAGTTGATTTCACGTATTTGCTGATCAGTTCGAACTCCTTCTGGATTACGTGGTTCATCTAGTGTCTCGATAATTATTCGCGTTTTGGGTGTGCCCTTGACTCTCAGGCGGATCCGTACGGAATCGACTCGTGCACGAGGGTGAAATGTCAGCCGGGTCGCGTCTTGATTCAGCTG
>JAPOKD010000154.1 GCA_029977825.1 Planctomycetota bacterium
ATGAGAAGCAGGCTGGTCCAGTCCCAAGTGGTCCATATTTGTTGCCAGTGTGTGGCTGTAGCAAAAGAACTCCACATTGATTTCTCTGCCCAGCTCTGGCCAAGAGTAATCTGCCATAGTAGCACCATGACCAGCAAAGTGCTGGTAATCAAAGCTGTGTCTAACCAGGTCATGCGTCGAAATTCGCGAGGGTTCTTTATGAACCAGATTGCACACAAGCTAAGCGGTAGCCATGCCAGGACACCTACAGAAGTAGGCTGACAGACTGCCGAAAGTAAAACGGTGATCATCAAAAGACACCAACTTCCAGAACGCTGGTGACGTGAGTCAGTAGATAGTAGTTGTAGAAAGATGATCGTTGAGATTGAGGCGCAGAGAATCACCAAAGCGAAAGGACGTAATTCAGTCCCAAAGAACAACGAGTTGCTCTCAACAGCAAGAGTGAGTCCTGACACGGTGCCTGCGAGCAGACTGTTGGTCCATCGGATTATGCCATAGGCAATTACGCTGCAGCCACCAGCCACAAGCAGGACGCTGTTGAGACGCAGCATCACTTCGGAGTTGCCAGCTACCTGTTTCCAAATCCAAAGCTGGAAATAATAAAAGGGCGATTGATGACCAAGAACCGAGCGCTGGTAGACACTGCCAATATCGTCAGCGACGATCCAAGCCGAGTGTAATTCATCAAGCCAAAAACTTTCGTAACACGATGGCAGTCGCAGAAGAACGGCGATTGTGAAGACAGCGATAGATGCCAGTAGCGTGAAGAATGCTCGGGGTGGTTGGCGATCCATCAGGAAAGTTTCGCAGCCGAGGTGTTGGTGATGCTTTGGATGATCTTACATGCCGACGCAATTTGAGCCGCGTCGACATCCAAGTGGGTCACGAATCGAATGGCTTGAGGGCCAATCGCAAAACATCGGACTCCCTGTTCTTCGAGTGACGTAGCCAGCTTGTCAGCCGTTGTCCACTCTTCATCAACTTCACAAATGACAATGTTGGTATCAACCCGGTTTCCACGAATTGAAAGTGGGCCACATGCTTCGCAGCCCTCACGAAGCCGTTGCGCATTATGGTGGTCTTCCACCAGACGGTCGCGGTGCTGCTCCAATGCATGCAGTGCACCGGCAGCAATGATTCCAGCTTGCCGCATGCCTCCACCGAACAGTTTTCTTGAGCGGCGTGCTTCCAGAATGAATTGGTGGTCGCCGGCCAGGGCAGACCCGACAGGGGCACCAAGACCTTTGCTGAAGCAGACGCTTACCGAATCAAATGGTTCAACTAGTTTCTGCGGGCTGAGACCGGTGGCGACAGACGCGTTCCATAGTCGGGCTCCGTCCAGATGCCTTTTCAGGCCGTTTTGCTTTGCCCAGTCGCAGATTGCTTCCACTGTCTGTTGCGGCTGAATTCGTCCACCCCACCGATTATGGGTATTCTCGAGACAAACGAGTTGAGTTCGGACCATGTGTTCGTTTTCTGGCCGAATCAGATTTTTGAGTTGATCGACTTGAAGCACACCGCCTTCACCTGCGACTGTTTGAGCGACCAAGCCCGAAAGTTGGGCAAATGCTCCCTGCTCGTAATGGTAGATGTGACAGTCTGCTTCACAGAGAAATTCACTGCTTCGACCGCAGTGAACGCGCAGAGCGATTTGGTTGGTCATGGACCCGCTGGGCATGAATACTGCAGCTTCTTTGCCTAAAACCTCGGCTGTGAGCATTTCCAGTCGTTCCACCGTCGGATCAACGTCAATGACTGCATCACCAACCTCCGCCTCAGCCATTGCCTGCCTCATGCTGGGAGTGGGCTTGGTGACGGTATCGCTGCGAAGATCGATTTCTGCGGGCATTTGTTGAAAACCGGGTGTCGTAGTGGATTGTTATGCGGGTAAACAATTCGATTGTACCGGCTTATCATGGGAATCGTAGGCGTGTTACCTTCTGGTAGGTTTACGCGTTTCAACACTGATTTTCATCCGTTTCGTCCAATACGAATCCCCAAATATGAATTCTGATTTGTCTGATCTTCAAATCCAGCGTGTTGACGCTCGTCAGGGATCTGCAGAGATTCTCCAGGAGTTGCGTCAGAAACTCAGTCCCCAAGGTGATGTGGTGAGTCCACGGGGGCGTGCTTTGACGGAGGAGGTCTTTGGGAAGGCTCTGACGCCTACGGAGGTTGTCCAGAGGATCTGCCAAGACGTCCGTGAAACAGGGACAGAGGCTCTGTTGAAGTACAACCAGGCGTTGGACAAGGCGGATCTCTCGGCAGAACAACTCCGGGTCCCTGCCACCGAGTTGGAGGAAGCCCACTCGGCAGCCGATCCTGCTTTGCTGGAGTCGGTTCGTCGGATCAGGGACAACGTGGCAGAATTTCAAAAGGCTATTTTGCATGCTGATGTCATCGTGGAAACACGCCCCGGAGTGACTCTTACACAAAGGTACCTCCCATTAAACCGGATTGGTGTTTGCGTTCCCGGTGGTGCAGCGGCTTATCCATCCACGGTTCTGATGACGGTCGTGCCTGCACAGGTTGCTGGAGTGCAAGAGATTGCAGTTGTCGCACCACCGACGAAATTCGGTGCCTACAACGTGGATATGCTGGCGACCTGCCATGAGCTTGGTGTAAGTGAGGTGTATCGCGTGGGTGGCGCACAGGCTGTCGCGGCGTTGGCCTACGGCTGCGATGCGATTCCAGCTGTTGATAAAATCGTGGGGCCCGGGAATTTGTTTGTCGCTCTGGCAAAGAAAGAAGCGTACGGCGTTGTGGATATTGATTCCTTCGCCGGCCCGAGCGAAGTGATTGTTATCGCCGATGAAACGGCACGCGCTGACTTTGTTGCGGCAGACTTGCTGGCTCAGGCAGAACATTCGCCAGGTTCTGCGATCCTCATCACGTGGGATGAGAATTTGATAGATGCTGTTCAAGAAGAATTGGTACGGCAGTTGGAGTTGCTGTCACGCAACGACTTGACGGTCGACAGCCTCGAGGCATTTGGTGCACTAATACTCGTTCGTGACCAGGCTCAGGCCTGTGAACTGACTGATCAGTTTGCACCGGAACATCTTCATATCGAGACGCGAAATCCGAGCGAGGAGATCGCCAGGATTCGTAATAGCGGCGCAGCATTTCTCGGGCACTATACTCCGGTAGCTTTGGGAGATTATGCCGCTGGTCCCAGCCATGTGCTGCCGACAGGTGGTACCTGTACATGGGCTGCTGGGTTGTGCAGTAACAGCTTCTTGAGAAGTGGCAGCGTTACGGAATTCGATTCAGCAGCTCTGAACCAGATTGCCCCAGATGTTGTCCGGCTTGCTAACAAGGAAGGACTGACAGCGCACGCCCGAAGTGTGACAATTCGAAAGTCCTGAGCCAGACACATCGAATACACACTGCTTGCTTCCCGATCCTGGCTTCACGTTTTTGACCCTCATCGCCGACCTGTGTTTGGCGAATTGCCCCAGACTGGCTGACAAAAGCCCCGCAACTATGGCTGACAAGTCTCTCTTCCGCCCTGCCCTTGCCCGTATGATGGCTTACGCGCCCGGTGAACAACCACCACCGGGAAAGTACATCAAGCTGAACACGAATGAAAATCCATACCCACCACCGCCTGCAGTGGTCGAGGCGATTAGGGCCGCAGCGGGAGGTCCGTTAAACCGTTATCCCGATCCGATGGCCACTGCCTTCCGCAGGGCTGCAGCGGAGCGATTGAATCTTCCCGGGCCTGAGTGGGTTCTGGCGGGCAATGGAAGCGATGAAATTCTGACGTTACTGGTTCGTGGGTTTGTCGGCGAAGGACAAAAGTTGCGACTGCCGTTTCCAAGTTACGTTCTCTATCGCACCTTGGCTGACATTCAAGGTGCTGCATGGGAACAGGTTGCGTTCAACGCCGATTGGTCACTTCCTGCGGCGTTCGGAGCCTCTGCTCAAGATCTCCGGCTTGTATTGTTGCCCAACCCGAACAGTCCGAGTGGGACAATTGTCACTCCCGACTGTGTATCCGACCTGGCAGACTCACTGGATTGCCCCTTGGTAGTTGATGAGGCCTATGCCGATTTTGCCGAAGAAAATTGTTTGGATCTCGTTCAGCAGAACCAGCGGGTCATGATCACGAGAACCCTCAGCAAGTCGTATGGGTTGGCTGGAATCCGGTTTGGATTTCTTGTTGCACAACCAGAGGTGATCGCTGAACTCGCCAAAATCAAGGACAGCTACAACTGTGATGGGCTATCAATCGCTGCGGCAACGGCGGCCATGGGGTGTGGTGACTGGCTTCAGGAGATTAGAGCAAGAATGAATAACACGCGTGGTCGCTTGGCCGAGCGTCTGAGCGAAATGGGTTTCACCGTAGTGCCCTCCCACGCAAACTTTGTCTGGTGCCAACACCCCAATGGGAAACATCAGCAACTTTACGAATTCCTGAAGAAAAATCAGATTCTCGTTCGATACATGCAATTTCCGGAATGGGGAGATGGTCTGCGGATTTCTGTGGGTACAGATGAGCAGATCGACGCCTGCCTGATGATCATCGAGCGATATCTGGCTTAAGCTTCTCAACCCATAAAGACACTCTCACTCTTGTTAATTGTGGTAATCACATGACTCGTTCTGCATCGGTCGACCGCAAGACCGGAGAAACGGATATTCAGCTTTCGATTGATTTAGATGGTGATGGCGCTGGATCACGAAAATCAGGGATTGGTTTTCTTGATCACATGCTGGATTTGTTTTCCAAGCATGCCTTGATCGATCTCACTGTCGCTGCTGTTGGGGATTTGCATGTTGATGATCACCACACGTGCGAGGATATTGGAATCGCCTTGGGGCAGGCCGTGGATCAGGCACTCGGCGATCGTGCAGGAATTCGCAGGTATGGTCACTTCACACTTCCGATGGATGAGTGCCTTGTCACTGCTGCCGTGGACCTGGGAGGCCGTTATGCTTTTGAGTATCAGGCACCCATTGCTGCAGCCAAGATAGGCACGTTTGATACTGAGTTAGTGGAACATTTCTGGCAGTCGTTCGCTGCGAACTCGAAATGCAATCTCCATGTTGTTTTGCACCATGGACGCAACGCGCATCACATTGCCGAGTGCGTCTTCAAGGCGGTTGCGCGTGCAGTGCGTATGGCGGCTGAAGATGATCCTCGCAGCAACGCCATTCCCAGTACCAAGGGCGTCCTGTAGTTCCTGCTCAGCCAGCCACTGGATTTTCTGGCTTCGAAGGTGCGGGAGTGTCTGCCTTGCGCGGGCGTCGAGGTACAAAGAAGCCGGCACAGGCAAGACCAACCAGGCATGCGATCACTGAGACCAGGTACTTGTTGGAGAGGAGCACAATTCCTGAAAGGATAATCGTGGCAATTAACGCGGCCCAACGCGATGGCAGCATCCATAGGCCAATCCCACTGACTGTTTCAACGATAACGACCTGGCGACTGTACCACTTTGCTATTTCACGCAACTCTTCAGGTTCATAATTCTCCCGCAGATAATTGAAAACCCAAAAGTCACGGTCCACAAAGTAAATATCAAACAACACTTCTCCGGACCAGAACTCGGGTGTCCATTTGCCAGCTGCACCCCCAAGCAGAATCAATGAGATGATCAGGCGTGACAGGAATGCGGCCCGACGCATCAGCACGTCTTGCTGATCAGTCTCCATGCGGTGAGCTAACCATACCGACCACAGGCAGCACCACCAGATCGTCACAAACGTCATGTCGTTGTAACTTCCCTGATGGATGCACATCAGGCTGATTCCCATCAAACCCAGCCAACTGCTGGTTTTTCGCAGTAGCTTGCTTGAGGTGATCAGGCCGATTCCTGTCGCCAATGCAGAACCCCAGAACGCAAGTCGAATCGTAGTGACAGACCTCAGCCAGTCAGGGAAGAATGGGTCTTCGACAGGGATGTTCGCGTAGATATCATTGGCTTCAAGAAAGAATCTCCATTTCCAAAAAAGACTGACTAATATCGTCAACTGAACAATTCTGTAGGCAGCGACGGGTGGATTGAGCCTTGCTGGTTGCAGCCTTCGGAATACCTTCTTGATTTTATTCATGTGTTTCGTCGACCTCGTCGATTCGAATCAGCCTGTAGCCGCCTTCCTCTAGGGGTTCGAGGTGGAATTTGGATTCAAGGATTTGACCACGGTATGATGACTTGAGGGTAAACCAGCGATCCTGTTTTGAAGATAAGAAGTCGTATCTGCCGGCAAAGAACGTGATGACGCGCGCCGGAAAGTGATTTGCGTATCTCCAGTTTTCATCGAGGATCATCATGACGAAGTCCGGAGGGTATTGTTCAACCTTGTATCGATTGGCAAAGTTGTACATCGATGGAATCGGGAATTGTGCAGCCCAGACTGAAAACGATGGTGTTCGAAGGTGGAAGCGTTGCAAGGAATGCTTTGCGATTCCCGGAATCCACGGCATCAGTAACAGCCATACAGCAATCATGCCGATGAACGCAACAATGCAGCAGAATCCCAGGTCGCGTTGTTGCTCGTCATGGGTGATCGACGTGTCAGTTGAATCGACCATGGGGATGTTCCTTCATTCCGTGTGAGCCTCGATCGCGGCTGAAACGTCAGGATTGTTCGATAAGCTGAAGTAGAGTTTCCCGTACCTGTTTTGGGTTGGCGTTGGGGTTTCTCTTCTTGGCCTGACCGATCAAGGCGCCAACGGCTTGCTGCTTTCCATTTTTCACATCATCGATGACTTGAGGGTTTGCATCCAGCAATTCCCGGCAAAGCCCCTCGATTTCATTGCTATCTACTGATTCTATGCCCAAGCTCTGAATGGCTGCTTCGACTGAATCTTCAGTTTTGAGCAAGTGCGCAAAAACATCTCTCGCGCGAGCGTTATCAAAGTCACCACGGCTCACACGTTGCAATAGATCCCCCAGTTTTTCGGCATTGACAGCAAATTCTTCAATGTTGATTTGAGTTTCGTTCAGTGTCCGCATCACATCCTGTTGGATCCACGAACTGGTGCGTTTTCCATCTCCGGATTTGGTTGCTGCTGCCTCGAAATAATCAATCATCGCTCGGCCTTGATTCACGATGACAGTGGCATCGTACAGTTTGATGCCATATTGCGTTTGCAGACGTTGGCAAATTTCTGCCGGTAGTTCGCCAAGGTTGGCTTTGGCTTCGTTCACGCGTTCCTGCGGGATGCGAATAGGAAGCAGATCGGGGTCAGGAAAGTACCGGTAGTCAGCAGATTCTTCTTTTTCACGTTGTAGAAATGTCTTGCCCTTTGCATCATCCCAGCCACGCGTGGTCTTGGCTTCATCCTGAATCGTTTTGCCTGTCTCCTCCCAGACATCGTATTGCCGGTCAACTTCGTGTTCGATTGCATTCTCGACAGCCCGGAAGCTGTTCATATTCTTGATTTCGGCGATGGGTGTGGCAACTTTCTTGCCATCAACGTCGATTTGCAGATTGACATTGGCGTCGACGCGAAGACTGCCTTCCTGCATTTCGCAGTCTGAAACACCGAGATGTGTCATCCGCAATTTCAGTTCACTCAGATATTCTTTTGCCTCACTTGCTGATCGCAAGTCTGGGTGACTCACGATTTCGAGTAACGGTGTTCCGCAGCGATTCAGGTCGATTCGCGAGTCAGTTCGCCCGGTGGCTTCGTCGTGCATGCTCTTGCCAGCATCTTCTTCCAGATGAGCACGGATGATCCCGATGCGTCGTTTGTTTTGGGGGGCGGCTTCGTCGGTGATTTCAAGAAAACCATCCGTGCAGATAGGCAGATCGAATTGACTGATCTGGTATCCCTTGGGAAGGTCTGGGTAGAAATACTGCTTGCGATCCCACTTTGTCATGGGTGGGATCGAACAATCGATTGCCAGGCCAGCTCGGATCGCCAAGTCAATCGCGTGCTCATTCATCACGGGTAGTGCACCGGGAAGACCAAGGCAGACCGGGCATACCTGCGTATTGGGAGGGGCACCGAAACGTGTGCTGCAACTACAAAACAACTTGGTCTGCGTTTTGAGTTGAACGTGTACCTCGAGACCAATGATGGTTTCAGTGGGATAACCGTCGCTGAGAGTCATGAGATTTCAGGATGCAAAAGTATCGGGGCGAAGTTTGTGAAAATCGGTCATTGCCTGATAGGCAGCACCAGCGAAAAGCAAACGAGTTTCTTCCAATGCCGGGGCTTGGAGTTGGATAGCCAAAGGTAGTCCCGCTTCGTCTTTGCCAGCAGGTAAAGAAATGGCCGGGATGCCTGCCAGGTTGGCGCCCACTGTAAACAGATCGCAAAGATACATCTGCACAGGATCATCCACCTTTTCACCGAGCGGAAACGCTGGTGTTGGTGACACGGGCCCAAGGAGAAGATCAACCTGTGAGAAGGCAGCGTCGTAGTCACCTTTGATCAGCCGTCGCGCTTTGAGCGCTTGGTTGTAATATTGATCGGCATAACCCTCGCTCAAAGCGTAGGTGCCAACCATGATCCGGCGTTTCACTTCGGCGCCGAATCCCTCTGCACGGCTCTGACAATAGGTTGCTACCAATGGACCCAGTGACTCAGACTTCTCGGGAGCCAATTGTGTGGCACGATGCCCATAGTGAGCTCCATCGTAACGCGACAGATTGCTACTGGCCTCCGAAGGAGCAATGACGTAATAGGTTGGTACCCAATACTTGCTGTGCGGAAGGTTGATGTCGATTATCTCTGCACCGGCGTCGCGAAAAACTTCGGTCGAAGCCAGCACCGCTTGGCGAACGGCTGCGTCAACTCCGTCTATGTCCAGAGCTTCACGCAAAATACCAATTTTCATCCCCCGCAAATCACTTGACTGTAACGCTGCTTGATAATCGGGAACTTCATGATTCAGCGACGTCGAGTCACGCGGCTCGTAACCCGAGATACATTGAAGCAACAAAGCGACGTCCTGGACTGACCAGCCAATTGGGCCAACTTGATCAAGGCTACTTGCAAACGCAACGAGGCCATAGCGACTGACTCGGCCGTAGGTAGGCTTGAGACCTGTTACACCGCAGAAACCTGAGGGCTGGCGAATCGACCCTCCCGTATCTGTGCCGAGGCTCAAAGGCACTGTCCCCGCAGCAACACAAGCTGTGGCGCCTCCACTACTGCCCCCGGGTGTACGGGAGACGTCCCATGGATTTCGTGTGTTTCCAAAAGCGCTGGTTTCCGTGCTTGCCCCCATGGCAAACTCGTCCATGTTCGTTTTCCCGACGATAACCGCATCAGCTTGGCGGATTTTTTCAACGACGGTAGCATCGTAAGGAGGGCGAAAATTGCGAAGCATGTTCGAAGAACAAGTCGTGGGCATATCGCGGGTGCAGAGGACATCCTTCACAGCCACCGGGACGCCAGCCAATGGTCCAAGCGGTTCGCCATTCCGCCGTTTCTGATCAACTGTTTCCGCAGTTGAGAGTGCTAATTCACGATCAACATGGGTGAAAGCATTAATGCTCCCCTGCGTGGCCTCGATCATATCGATCGCGGCTCTCGCGATCTCCACAGCGGTCGCATCACCCCTCGATTGAAGTCGCAGAACTTCTTGAGCCGAATCGAGCATGAGTTACCCAGCAAAACATACGAGAAAGAGAATTCACATCAAGCATCCGATTATCCGCGATCCATGATG
>JAPOKD010000290.1 GCA_029977825.1 Planctomycetota bacterium
AAAAAAAGCGATTGTCGCTCCCTTGTCCCAGTAATTGATATTCGTTCCAAAGGCAAAACCATAGGGCAGCCAAAAGAGAAAGCAAGCCGCCGCTAATCGCCGCAGATCCATGTCGCGAAAGTGAGCAGCAAAGATGGCTACACTGAGCAACGAAAGAAACAGATACCGCTCTTTTCTGCCATACTCATCGCCCCGATGTTCAAGAAATCCAACAGAGAACGTTTGAAAATCAAACCAGGTGGCAAGCACTCCAAACGCACCAAAAAAAAGCAGCACCCAGCCAAGCAATTGAACTGGCAAGGCACTGAACCTGACCAACCCCCTCCGCTTTACCACACTCAATAGCGCGAACAACAGCAAACTCGCGAAGCCAAAGGTTATTCGCCAGCGAGTATCAAGATGAGGAGAATTCCACCTGATCAAACGAAAGAAAGAATAATCAGGATGCTTACTAATCGCCAACGTTTCGCGCAACTCCACGACAAAACTGAGTGGCCCACCAGCGCGGTAAAACATGCTAATCAATACAAGAGAAACTGCAGTGCAAATTGCAACCATGAATGATTTCAAACACCAGCGTTGCACTCCCCATACAAAAACCAGCACGACACCGCCAAAACCGAGGGGGAAAGTCGGCTTGGCCGTGAAGCTAAAATCGCCGCCACAACCAATTAGAACCGCAGCTAGCATCTGCAGACGCTCGGTTTTCGCATTACTGAAAATGGCAACGCACACGAGCAGGAAAGCGATACCATTCAACGAGTTGTAACTGGGTGTCATCAACCAGTAGGTCATGACTGTGAGACTTGGCAAAGCAAAAGCCGCAGAAACCGCTGACCTGACCACCAGCGTACAATCAAGACGGCGCAACCATGGGCCAAGTAACTGATAAGCGACAACAAACGCCAACATATAAGTTGTTAGAATATTGAATTGCCGAAACGATACGAGATCGTAGTGAAGGAACTTGTATGGGAGTGATAAAATACTTCCAAACTGAAATGGAGAAACTGGGTACTCGAATGGTCTTTCAATCCAGATCATGTAGAAAGACTCATCGCTGAGATCAAAGCCGTAATCAGCTTTTTTTAGTATCCAACCGACGATCAAAACGCTTTCCAACAGCAAGACGATTGCCATCAAAGATGTCAGCAGACTTGACCTGCCCGAGTCATTAGCCGGACTCACTGCATCATTAGTCTCTACCGAAGCCATGATCCACAAGTATCCCACGTTTGAATGATTGAGCGCGTCTGAAGACGCAAAAATCGGCAACCTTCTGCCAAGCTCAAGAGTTACTCTCTAGCCTGATACGCCTCTTGCTTCGGAACGAAAGCTCCTTAAGAAATATCTTCCCAAGCACAAGAATCCTGTTACTTCTGTGGAAACAAGACGTCAGCTCCCCGTGGAAACGCTGCATTCGAAACTTCCTGCGAACGCTAGCTAAATAGCAATTTTTCGGCAAGACAGGATATGATCACAAGAACGCGTTTACCAGTCTTTGCTATCAAGCACTCAAGATTCTTGTCACTTGGAAAGTTCCATTGCGGGGACTGCCTGCTCGATCACCGCGTGAGAACCAACAGGCAAACCTAACGAGCAGAAAAAGTGGATTCACTTTAAAACACTTGGCTGTGTCAGGTAGACATCCTGGTTGACACGCCACTCAACGGCCATTCGAACGTCAGCGTCATTTAACACACGGGATGACGCAGTACGTGTGCAAGTAAAAGTCGACCGCCGGGTTGGCTCATTACACCTGCAAACGAACAGTACATCAGGCAACGACGAGACGCGTCATGATCGACGTGCCTCAGTTGCTAAACAATGATCTCGTAGTCCGTCGCGTAAAAACTGCTTAAGACCGCAAAGTAGTTGGTTTCCTCATCAAAAACATCAGTCCCTGTTCCGCCATTAAACTCCGGTGAATCGGAATAGCAAAATTCGACCTCTAACCGATCCTCGCCACCACCCTGAAAAACGTACAACAGGTTCTGCGCGAAGACTTTAAGCAAATACACATCATCGCTGCCATCGCCTGTCGAAATGCCCAGACTCGACGCTTTCACTTTAAGAAGGTCAACATCATCATTCCCTTGCCCTGTATCAATTTTCAAAATATTTCCAACCTGTACTTTCTTCAACTCCACCGTGTCATTGCCACGTCCTGTAGCAATCTTTAGCGCACTACCAATTTTTGCGTTCTGCATATCAAGTGCATCATCCCCGTCGTCATTACCTACGTCCGTCAAGATGACCATTGAGTTTCCAACAACAACATTCTTGGTTCGAATGAGGTCATCGCCATGAGTCGTGCTGACATACAGATTGCCACCCACCTGAATGTTTTTTAAGGCAACTTGATCGTCTTCAGGCCCCGACGCAATTGCCATCATGTCACTAACACCGCCGGTTTTGGCAACGATTTTGTCAGCGCCCTCCAAGGAAGTTAATACCAATGATTTGGCACCGAAGTATTCAACAACGGTAGAATCAACGCCATTTCCGGTTGCTATGTGATGGCTGGTGGTATTCGTGTATCGACTTCGCACGACATCATCGTCCTCACCCATATCGACAATGATCGAATCCGTCGTCTGCACATTATCGATAAGGTAGTTGTCCTCTCCCGCGCCACCATTGACGCGTAACACACCGTCGGCATTGTCTGTGAGCGTCATATTCATCACCACCATCCTGTCATTCCCTTCGTGCAAGTCCGCGAACACCGCGTCTATCAGTGGTGCTGAGATCACAACAGGCACAACACCGGAGTTGATTGTCGTCCCCGCCAGACCAGTGACCTTGATTTGATTGGGGGAAATTTCCTCCACCTCAATTGCATTGTTGTCCGCGTCCCCCACCAATGAGAGTTCCGTAAAACTCAATGCAACATCAACATTGCCTGCAAGGACAACTCGTTGCTCTAATCGCTCAGCTTTGAGACGCCTACAATGGCCGCTTTTAGAAAACACCATCTGTCAGACTCCGTAACAAGAACAGAAAAATAAAGTCAAAACCGGGGCAAGGCATGAGCAGAGAAATAAAGAATGATGACAGTGCTCATACCTCACCCCCGCGTCCCCAAGAGGCAACTTACGTGCCATCCTGAACGAGCCATCCAGGAAAAATAACGCGAAATGAGGTGCGAAGGCGCAAAAACTGACGAAGCAGCAAGCCTCTGCCAGCCAGAAGGGCGCAGAGGTCAACTTGTGTCCAAAAAATGGCAAGACGTGAAAACTTCGATTCGGTGCGTTAATGACAAAAATCACGAAAAGGCATTGCCGGTCTTCCCTTCCCCCGTGTCTTTTTGAGACACGCATCCTGATTTGAAATTGGCACGCCGTTTCAGCATGACCGTCTTCATGAACTGCTCTCATGCAGGAACCGCCGCAGTTGCTGTGACTGCCGGCACGGGCCAATCCAACTGCAAAAAAATGTCTAATGGAAACCGCGCGTAGATGGGTTCAGGTTTCTAATGCTGAGTATTAAAAGAAGCACAGGATTGCCTGCACAAGGAGCTAGAATTCTGTGTAAATCTGCCACGCTCGTATTAGACTGCTCCCTTGCTAAACTGGGTGCCACTACCCCATCTCCCTTACTCACTGGAGCTCAACAGGTGATTCGTCTTAGACCTTGTGTTATTCGCACCGTGCTGACGGCACTGACCCTGTTTCTGTCTTCCATCGGGATCCCCCCCACTTCGCAGGCTCAGGAGGAGCAACTTTCAGAGACAAAACCGTCACAAGCTGATGAGCAAAATCAACCTGAAGCGAGTGATGCCGGGAAAGGTGAGAAAAAGGAGGATGTATCTGATGCAGAGCCAAGACCTGCCGAGGAGAAGAGAAAACCTGCTCCGCCAAAACCCGCACCACTCAACGGTATCAACTACGTTTTTGATACACAGATAATGCTGTATGCAGAGCCTCAAATGAACAAGATGATCAAGGCAAAGCAGGCATTAACTTGCACTGAACTGGAATCGCAGGCGACCGATCAGAAGTGCAAGATCACGCTTTCTGAACGCAGTACAAAACAGCAGACAAAATCAATGCTTTATCGTGAAGCAAGTAAATCGATTGTGGCCATCCTGATCTCCCGCAAGCACCTGGATCATTGGCATATTGTTCCTGCAGCGACGGGATTCTTCATATCAGACGATGGTATCATCGCAACAAATCGACATGTGTTTAATAAAAGCGATGAGTACATGTTTGCCATGACCTCGGACTATGTAGTTCATCCGATTCAAGAAGTCGTTGGCGCGAATTCAGCCAATGACCTGGCTTTCTGCCGTATTGATTCATCGCAGTACAAAGGCCTGCCATTACGGCGAAACGCACCAGTGGGCAGCGACATTAGTTTGATCTCACACCCCAGCGGCCGCTTCTACACGTACAGCCATGGTGTCGTTACCCGCCGCTACGTCCGCCCACCCCAACGTGGCCCCTCAAAGAACCCGGACAACGATGGGGACCAACGCGCTCCCGTCAAAGTACCAACGCGTTGGATCACCATCAGTGCAGAATTTGGAAAAGGATCAAGCGGTGGTCCCGTCTTTGATCGACTCGGAAACGTTGTTGGAATGGCGACTTCGACAAACAGTCTCCGCGTCGGAAAAAAGACTGACACTGTATCGCAAATGGTATTTCGGGATTGCGTCCCTGCGGGTGTCATGATGGAATTCCTTGAGCCGAATCCTCCCACTCAATAACGAAGCGGCATGGACTGTACCGGCAATCCGTGCCGATACATCAGCCCACGAAATACCTTCTAAGCAGTTGCCCTTGAATCAATGTCGGCGATTGCTCATACGAAAGTGACGCCCACCGAATAACAACAAAGCTTCGAGGTCGAGCTTTCTTCGCTCAAGATCATTGAAAGATCTCGAAATTCCGTCATCAAGCGGATCTGGAACCAGCTCCCCTCCCACAAGAAATGTCGAGAGCAATGCGGGTTCACCGAGTCCCTCATTGACAACATCACGGTCACGCGCGGTTTCAGGGAAGCCAACATGAAGAAACCCCACACCAGTTTCGTCACGGTGGCACCCAGAGCAGGTATTCAGCGCGAATCGATGCCGTACTTCGGGATCAATGGCGAAGGGTGTTTGCCACGGCATGTTGACGACAACGGTTGTCTCCGGGATGGCAGTCACAACGGGATTAGACTGATACAACTGACTGAGGGACACGAGGAATTCCTCATTCATGATGCCAAAACTTGCGGTCGCCTCAGCCGCCGTCAAGTTGGCCTCAAGGATCGCAGGATCCAAACTGGGACTGAGATCAAAAAATGGCCCGGCAGGAGCGGAACCCGCCGCCAATTCCATCGGCAAACGAAAACTGCCGTCAAGAATTGAATCAGCATTCTCATTAAGTAAGTCTGCCAATTCAGGAGTATTGTTCAAAGTAACAAAGTCAGGCGTTTCAGCTACTGGCCCCGGTATCAGGAAACCCGACTCGCTGTCGATAACCCACTCTCGAAGCTCCCACGGCGTGGCCAGTGCAATATCATTGGTACGAATCTGGTTCAACGCGCTTTCATTAGGGCGGCCCAATCCACGGCCGCGATCCGTAAACCGTTGTGTCAGCATGCCCAGATGATGGTTGTATTCTCGACTTCCCAACTTCATTCTTCCCAAAGCATGCCAATCTTCTGCCCATTGCTTCAGGTCTTTCAACGAATTTGCTGGTAAATCATATTCGAGAATGATAGTCATCCCACCGACAGCAGGTCCGCCCGTCGGCGTTAAAGGTTTTCCGCTTTCATCAAGTACACCAAATACGAAACGCCCCTCACCGGCACTCAAGACTTCCTCACCCACAACTTGACGCAAGTCCATTCGATTCACGATTGCAAGTAACTTGACGGGCGCGAAACGCAGATCCAGTTTCCCGCCACCTTTGGCAAGCCAGGGCTCAATGATGCGCTGCCAGACTGCAGGGCGATCCGGCGTAGCATGCCCATTGATCAAACGATCCTCAGCGTGCGAAAACAAACTCAAAGCGAATTCTGCTGGATCATTATCGCCGGCCATCTGCTCAATGAGATACTTGAACGACCAGACGCCGGGCCCCCTTCGGTTTGTGCCTGTTCGCAGAGGATCCTCGACAACGCGTAAATCCGTAATCATCAATTCCCTTTCAACACTCACATTGGGCTCAACAGCCGGTTCACGGGAACCCCGGTCCCCCTGTGCAAGTGCAGTCTTACGATGGTGCGGTCGCCCCTGCCCAAAGGAAATGGAAGCCGTAATAAGCAAAATGGGCAACGATCGCGCAGCGGTAGCCAGAAAAGAGTGCATGGGTCAACTCCTGCAGTAAGAGAAGCCTTCGACGAGGCGGCAAAGTACAGGGCGGTTAGCGTGAACACGCGGTGATAAGGAACGCCCTCAACCTCAATAACGGTACACGGTCAAGCACATCCACAGCGTTGTCTAGTTTTTTTCGCGAGAGGCTTATGCATCCAACTGGCAACTTCATTCCAGCATGGCAAACCGTTAAAACTCAGCGTCCCACGATGCGTGACTTCGAATCCATCCAGCCAAATGCAGCGGCCTGAAATTCTGCGCAAAATCGCTTACCAACGCAATTTCCATGACTGCACGAAAAAATGATTCAATGTTTGGAGACGATGGAAGGGCGAGCATTTCAGCATGGATTTCATTGAACCCGGAATTGCAGTCGGCACCTCTGAAACCAAACTGGGATTGCCTCTGAGACACCAACTAAAAACGCCCGCAGACACGTGTCTTGCAGGCGTTTCAGTGCATGACATGACGCTCACGCCCGTAACGCTAATGCCCGTAACGCTCATGCCATCGAGCAGGCAGGCGTACTTTGCGAAAATCCAGGCGTGGCAATCGTCGTTCTTCTCAGGCAGCAAATCTCGCTTGCACTACGCGCCTGTTTGAATCACAGGTTGCGTGTTGCGATCACTACAAAGCACGAC
>JAPOKD010000789.1 GCA_029977825.1 Planctomycetota bacterium
ATTCTTGACTGCAAACCTCTTCTGTAAGAAGCCAGCAGCACGCGGAAGCAAGGGGGCATCCCATCCCAGATACACAGTTTCACAGGAAGTCGAAAAGAGTTTCACGCGTTTCTATTCTCCTCATTTGATTGCCACAGGCCAGTTTTCTTCAAAGCACATTTACTTGCCTATCGAATCCAGCTCGATAAAACGCTCCGAGCGAATCTGACAGGCCACGCCATAATTCTCGAACACGGAAACTCTGAACAGCCCAAACCGGCCAACAGGAAAACTTGGATCATTCACACGAGAATCATATCCGAGATGCCCCCGTCATTTGCACTCCAAGAACGCCAACTTCGACTTTGCTGGTGACACGTCTGGTCAAGAACGGTTGAAATTGAAAATTTTGTCACATTAACCTGCCTTTTCACGTAATCGCTGCTCAGTCTGCCGGGAATTCAATCGGCTGCAAAAGACTGGCAAAAACCAGCATATTAGGCCCCCAGCCCCCTCACGCGCTGAGAAGCATACGTTTACCAGCCGGAAGTCGATGGGATCACGAAAATTGATCTGGGTTGGGAAAAGCTAACGACTGTACTGAATTTATCAGCGACAAAGTGCCGATACAAACCACGGAATTTGTCTGTGGCCAAGTGCATGCGCACGAAGTCTATGGAAAGATGCATGCGCACGGAGGCGCAACGAAATGATTTTGTGGATCGTAAAACTAGCCAATAGCGTGCGTCGGGCGATCGAGGGACGAAAGTACCCGCACCAACTCGCGTGGGCAGTCGCTTTGGGACTGTTGCTCGGCGTGGTCCCCCATGGAAATTTGCTTGCATTTGTTCTCGTGATTCTTGTGCTATCGCTGAAGATCAATCATGCGATGGCGGGCTTGACCGCGGTTTGCGTGACTTTTCTTGCGTTCAAACTGGATCCCTATTCTCATGAAGTCGGCAACTTCGTCCTGACTCACCCGCAACTGCAGAAGACCGCGGAAACAGCCTGGGCCCTTCCATTCATTCCCTGGACAAATCTCAACAACACAGTTGTTATGGGGAGCTTTTTGATCGGTTTGACTTCGGTTGTGCCAGTTTTTCTGATCACTTATCCCATCTTCCGACTTGTCGCTCCACCCAATGCGGGTAGCGAGACAAGCCGCACGGGGCAGACCATGCCAACTAGAGCCAAGCAGCAAACGAGCCCACACCAGGTGGTGCTGATCGATCACGGCCACACGGTGCCAAAACAACCAAGCCTCTCTTCACCAACAAAAACTGCCCCTTCGTACAAGGTCTCGCAAAAAGCACCGCAAAAAAGCTCCAAAGGGGCTGCAACGGATCAGGTGAATGAGCCGGTGGACTTCATCGAGATTGAAGCGGCCCCCACCGAGGAGCCCGAAGTTGCAATTGAAACACGCATCGATGTCATTCGAATGACAGACCACCGCGGTGCAGCACAGGAAAAACCAGCAACTGATGCCGAGCAAAGTGATTCGGAGCCCATGGATGAAGCACTGAATTATTTGCTTCGCCAATTGCGTGACTCTCAGCAAAGGAAAGCAGCATGATCCGCTGGCGATTTGTATTTACGCGGCTTTTAATTGTCTTTGCTGTCCTGGCTCTACTGCGCTGGGGCATGGGACCAGTTGCGCAGTATGTCACGGTCCGTGGTCTGGAAACTGCCACCGGCTCCAAAGTTGACATCAAAAACACGCAGGTCGGCTTGTTTCCGCCGAGGATCTCGTTTTCTGATGTGCGTGTCACCGACCCGCGAGATGGCAAGGATATGCGCGATGCATTTCGCGCAGAATCGATTGAGCTCGTCATGGACGGTGATGCTTTGCTTCGTCGCCGCTGGGTGGCAAAAAAAGGAGTCATCTCCGGAATAGAGATCGGCGCTCAGCGTAAAACAAGTGGCCGGCTAAGCCGATTGGAACAGGTGGCGCCAAAGGACACCGATTCCACCCGTACTACGCTCAACCAGTTGATTGGAGCAACGACCAATCGCATCACTGACGAAGCCAAAACGGTCCTGGTTGACCTGGAGACGGTGAAATGCAGTCAGCAGATCCGCTCCCAGTGGGAAGCTGAGTACAAAGCGCTGGTGATCCGCGCCAAAAACCTAGAGGAACAAATCCGAGGTGTTCGAGACGAAGCGAGGGTAGTGCAGAATCCACTGCGTGATCTTCCAGAACTGCAACGAACTTTGGCACGTGCTCGAAACGCACGATCAGAGTTAAGCAGCGTGCACCGTGCGATCGACTCATTGCCAAGCCGACTTAAAGCGGACCTCGTTCGTCTCGATCAGGCAAAACAAGTCGACTTGGCCAAGGTAGACCAGTATGTTCCTGGCGACCTCGCATCCTCAGGCGATCTGGGAATCGAAATGCTCGGTGATGCCGTACGCGAACAGATCCAACAGATCCGTTCGTATATGGAAGGTGGCCGTACCTTGGCAAACTACACCGTAATAGCTCCTGAAAGCGAACGCGCCAGGGGTGTCACACACGATCTCACTTCGCAACCTGCACCAACATTGCTGGTGCGTCACTGCGAAGTGAGCGGCTCGCTGCGGGCTGGCGGACAGGCTTACCGGATGAAAGGCGACCTTTACAATCTGACGCCAAATCCCGAAAAGCTTGATCAACCAACCCGTGTCGATCTCAGCCTGGAAGGCCCGGAATTTCTCCACGCTATTTACGTCCGAGATCGCCGGCAACATGCGAATGTTGATCTCATGACTCTACATTGGCCGGAGATCAACGCCAAACCACTTCGCATCGGCGAAGAGGGGGAAACTTCGATTCAGATCAACGGTGGGCAACGGGAACTGTGGGTCCAAATCAAGACGGACGGTGACCAACTGGAAGGACGTCTCGTTAGCAAGCAAACCGGGGTTAACTTGGACCTGAGTACACCAGAAAAGCTTGCGGACACTGCCGCTGCAGAGTCCCTGCGAAAAAGCCTCTCCTTTGTAGATCGAATTGAAATGGATGCCAGATTCTCAGGAACATGGCGAAATCTAGATCTGAAGCTATCATCAAATCTGGGGCAAGTTCTACGTCGCGCAGGTGAAGACGCAATCGCCAGTCAAGTGGCTGACTCTAAACGACAATTGGCTGCAACCATTCGCCAAGAACACGCCAATCAATCTCTTACACTACAGCAGTGGCTCGGGTCGCGGCAAAATGAGGCTCAGTCACTCCTCGCAAATGCAGAAAAGTACATCGATGAAATGGGTCGCAAGGTTCAAAATGAAGTCGGGGATGCAGATGCATACCTTGGCAAACTGCGTGGCGTGATTCGTGGCAAACTTCGATA
>JAPOKD010000552.1 GCA_029977825.1 Planctomycetota bacterium
CGACGACGAATCTTCTTTGACGCCGACGCGAAACATGCGTGGCTGACGTGTCTGCCATGTGGTGGAACCAGCCGATGAAGGATCTTTCATCGGGTCATGGTTCTGTTTGTAGTAGGGAAAACAGCCAACGTAGTAACTGTTTGGTGTAGTTGCGTTGTAAGGCGCTGCCATCAGCGACGCGCACATTGGGTCAATGCAGAACGAAGGGGTGACGCCTGCGGGTGGATTCAGACCTGCAATCACCTGTTCGTAATATCCAAGTGGAAACGTTGCGGGAAATTCTGGACCTCCCTGCGGGTCGGGATTAGCCTCACCAACAGATGATGGAGCGATTGCTCCAAAAGTAATGGCGCCCAGCCGATCATCAGACAAATACCTGCTGGCAAGAAGCTTTGCCTGAACGTTATTGGCGATCACAGGGGCAACGCTCAGACTGATCGAGTCCTGCGCCCGTTTTCCCGCCAGCGGCAAAATCGACAGCAAGCCCAGCAATCCGATCAGCACCACGCCGATCGAAAAAATGACCTCGACCAGCGTGACCGCCTTACGGACCGATTGTTTCAAGTATGATTTGCTCATTCGATGTCCACCGTGTCAGCGAAGTTGGCCAGTAGACGTGCCTCGGTGATTGCTGGACCAAGGGAGGCATCGTAAGGGTCGATGACGGCCGCAGTTGGTATCGACGACACCGAAGAGAACGGTGCCGAGACGACGCGGCCGGTACCCGGGTTAAGGACAATCCATTTGGATTCCAGATTGACCAAGTTGGCTGGCGCCTTTTTGTCTGGCGTGAACAGGTTGTCGGGACGGATTCCATCCGCATCACCGAGGCAGATGAAAATCTGCCCTTGAGGAAACGAAGATACATCGCTGAACGCAGTGGTAAGCGATACGACACCGCCATCGGGTCCAAATACGATGTCAATCGGTTTGGCATTGTTTCCGTTCGCGATATCTGTGGTCAGTGGTGATGGGGCGAATTCATTACCCTTCATACCGGTGCCTGAGTAGTTCAGGTCAATGGCCACACCTCTGGGCAAAGAATACGGTGCTGCCGTCGAAACCACGGGTCGCCGGTGAATCTTGTATTTGATTTTGCGACCCCCTGAGGGGAAAATCGGATTGCCGGCTGGGAAAGACTTGGTGCCCGCTGTTTTCATTTCACTGAGATCAAAAAACAGTTTCACGGGGACACCCGGACCTGCATTCAGTGCCCGGTACTGAATTTTAAAGGGCACGAGACGCCCGCCTGGCAGTTCGATGTAATCACCACTTCGAATGGGGGCACTGGCGTCATCTGCGGGCTCTGACTTGGGTGTCAGCACGTACCCAGGTTGTGTCGGATCGTTGATTTGCATCGCAGCATTTGGATCGACCATGCTGGCACTCAACGCAAGCAAGGCATTGTCAAATGGGTTGAACTCGGCAATCGTCAGGTACGAAAGGTTTGAGTTGGTGTATCCCGTGTTTGTCTTCAGGATCGCGGATGCGTCGGAGGCATCGCCTGTGTACGGTGGCACGCTGGTCAACTCACGGATGCGAATCGATTGGGCCCGACCGACAGGTTCAAGTGTATTGAGTCTCTCAACGCGGATTCCGACAAACTTTCCTTCTGCGATGGCTCTGCTCCGCGCTTTGTCAATGAACGCCGAGATGTTGCGGGCTGTCTTGGCAATCTGCTGGTTCGCAAGCAGGTCCTTGACAGTGGGCAATGCAACGGCGGCAAGCAGCACCATGATCGCAAGCACGATGAGCAGTTCGACCAGCGTGTATGCTGCTCGGCGGCGGACTTTTGTCTGACTGGTGAATGTGGTTACAGGAATCATCGTGGCGACACCTGCAATTGATAGTTGTTGATGTTGTCAGCCACTTCGTTGGCGGAGGTGGTCGTCGGAAGCAATTGCCCTGGAAGACGTCCAGCAAACTGGCCGTTGTTCAGATTGGCGTTGACGAAGACGCGCATGTAGGGATCCGGGAACGGGCGAGTCGGACTACCGTCCCGGCTGGGAAGTTCCTCCCCGTAGAAATTGACTGTTGTGGGCCACCACCAATTGGTTGCCTGGTAGTTGTAGTTTGCCATGGCGACTCCCGCTGCTGTGATCGGATTTGCTGTGATTCCGTATTCACCGTCGGGACCGGAGGAGAAGACGAGTGGACGCATCGACCATGGTTTGATTGTACTGCTGTTGCGGAAATTACTGCCTGTGAAAACGTCGTAAGCTCCCGCTGAGGAACTTGAGCTGTTTGGGACCGTCGTGTACGCATAGTCGGATCGAAACAGATCGAAATCATCAGGGATGTTTGTGTCAATCGAGACTTCCGGATCGAAGTAACCCACTGGCCAGCGAATGAAGCCGAGAGGATTGCCCCACCCATCCAGGATTTCTTGCAGTCCATCGTTATCGGTGTCGCCAATGTTCGCAGCGGGAATCGCCTCCAGTGCAGGTGAGCCACCGACGAACGAAGTTGCCATGATCAGGTACAAACATTCTGCTCCCTGATTTGCAAGTGCTTCTGGACTGTTGAGTGTCAGACCAGCTGGCATTCGATTGCGATAGGCTGCCAGACGTGATGGGATGTTGTCGCCACCGATCAGGAATGTTGCGTTGGGGGAATACCAAGAGACCGACATGATTTTTCGCTGGTTCTTTTGATCACGCGTATTGATCACATTTCCGTTGTTGTCGATCAGCACCTGATTGGTGGCTGCGTATATCTGAGATGGAGCGGTAGTGATGTCAGAAAGTCGATCTGGAATCTCCATTCGCTGCAGGTCTCTCATCATCATCAGGCGAACACGCGCAGCTTCCGACGCAAGGACTTCATAACCAACTTCGTTTGCATTTCCGGAGGGAAGAAACAGGTCGGGGATTTCCACAGGCAGTTGGCGGTACTTCAGGTTGGCATAGTGTTCAGCCAGTACGCTATCGACAATCGCAATGATTGTTTTGGTGCGTGACTGCTTCGCCGTGGTTGTCACGCCTGAAACTGCAGTCGTGACCATCGCGCCCATGATCCCAAGGATCACGATCACGACGAGAACCTCGACGAGCGTGAACGCCTTTTTTGATCTTTGATGATTCATGTTGACTTGCCTCGGATCTGTTTTCGGATAAGACCTGGACGCGTTTATTCCTGCAACTCGTCGATTAGTTTTCCGTCTGCGAAGTTGGTCAGATTATCCTGCTGGAAGTTGTCGACTCTGTTGGCCGAAGCCGGCTCTTGATAACGGCTGATCCCCTGTGTCCACCAACTGCCCGGTTTGCCGGGGAATACTGTTGGAAGGTTGTCGATCCCCAACGGGCCCCAAGTGGTTTTGACGCCATCCCAATAGGTGTAGGTCGCTTTGCCGGTCGGATACTGATAGTAGACGCCAGTCTCCGCATTGGGATTTCCGGCGCTCGAGCCGCCGAAATAGCCCCAATTGGAACTCGGATCCCGCACTTTATTGAAAAAACCGAAATTACCATCGATCCCGGGCGCAATGATTTGGAATGATGAGGGTTTCATGAAGTTCCAAGAGGGAGTTGTCCCCTGATCTCGTTGTTCAGAAATGTATGGTCTTACTGAACCCATTTCAGGAAAGTCAAAGCCGTTGTAGCCGCGTGGTGTGTGGGTGTCGTAGGTTCTCGCGTCGAAGTAGACAAAAGGAGTACGGTTCTTACTGCTTGCGGCATAGCTGGGAAAGATATCAACATCAACATCGTCGCTGCTCATGTAACGTACGCTGAAACCAGGAAGTGGGTCTTCTCCAGCGAGGGGGAGTGCCACGATGTCCAGTCGCGTGGGGTCAAAATCGTAGAAGCTGTTTTCACGGGACGTGTTGTATTGATATGGGTTCGGGCCGGACGAACATTGTTCCCAAGGGCCACCAGGCCCCGTGAATGGTCGCAACGGATCGCTGCTGTATCCACCAAGGACAAAAACAAGCACCTCACCTCGATTGAGTTTGGATGGATCGTGAACGCCACCGGTTTGCAAGATTGTTTCAAGTAGAACCAGATCGCTTGAAATTCTCGGGAAGATTTTTCGATAGTGACGTTCGACGACTGACCAGTCAGAGAAGTCTGGCGGATAGTCACCGTACTTCTCCTGGTACTTCTGTACCGCGGTGTCGAGTGAATTGAGTTCCATCTTCATCGCAGTGGAGTTGGCGGTGCTGACAGCCGAGAAAATAGCCGGTACCGCGAGCGCCATCAGAATTCCGATGATGACAATCACAACCAGAATTTCGACCAGCGTAAAACCGGCTGAACCGGCGTGACGGTCCAGAGCGTGTACGTGAACACCTGGCTTGCGCGATGAAAGGCGTCGTTTTGCGTTCATGATGGATTTTGAAGGGGTTGGGATTTCATTAGGGAAAAATGTTGGCGGACAACCCTTGGGGCATACGCCGGTCACCGCCGCCACTGCCGTGATGCCCGGCAGCAAAGAGCGGTTGGATTGTTGGCAGCGGGATCAGGTCAATCCAC
>JAPOKD010000979.1 GCA_029977825.1 Planctomycetota bacterium
GAAATAATCAGACCACTGAGCAGGCACCCGGAACACTCAGAGAGCGTGACAGCGCCCCTGTCATGCGTCAGGCGAAATAGTGTTGAATTCGTCAGCATGCAATCCTTGCAGTGGGTGAATCGTATGATGCCTGGTCTTACAAATTGCCGAGGGTTGAACGTATTCGCATTCACTACTACTCGTTGGCTGTGCTCGACGGTCAGGTTGTTTGGCATTGGGGCAAAAAAAGTATTTCCGGTTACCGTCACGTCGTGGCAGTGGCGGATGTCGACGAGAGTGCTTGTGTCGCTCAGGACATTGCCGGAAATGGCTACAGAATTGATGGGGTAAACTGCTTTGCCTGACAAGCGGATGTTGGCACCGCCCGAAGCGATCGTTTCATCATTTTCAGCGCCATAATTTGCGGCATGTTGAATTGTGTTGCCGGTGATCGCAATCTCTGCAATGGATTTTGATGCGTCTTGATCAGAGCCGCTGACATCGATCCAGATGTTGGCTGTCTCTGTTGGAGTGGTGTCGTCAGGCATGTTGCCTTCGATGTCGCAACCTGTCACGTGCAAATTGCGTACGTTGCCATCGCGGACGACAATACCACCTTTGCGGTTGTATGAGATGTGTGAGTTGTTGACGTTGATCTGGTGAAGATCGACATCGTCCAGGTACACACCTACGCCTGAGTTTTCGTAGAGGTGGCAGTTGGCGACAATCACGTTTCGATTTCGAACGGTAAGGTGAATGCCATGGTGACACCATCGAACAGAAATGCGTTCAATGATCGCTCCAACCGTCTGTTGCAGGTTGATTCCATCGGCTTCTGGGTGCCCTCCCAGAATCTCAAATCCACTGAAAACAGGCATGCGTTCGTTCCATGTCTTTGCCGAAAATGTTTTGGGAGAGGCGGTTCCCTTGTGATTGCCCTGAACTGAGATGGCCGGCCCGGGACCAGTCATGATCAGTGTTGAACCACTGGTCGAGGTAATGGATGCGGAGCCATGCTTGCCAAGCTGTAAATTCAGGGAACGCTTGATGCGGTAGAATTTTTCGGTAAGCACCAGAACGCCCTTCTGGCTGTCAAGTAACGATTGCAGTTGGTCGGTTGAGTCCGGCAGTGATTCAAGGTTCGGTACCTGCTCGGTCGTTTTTTGCCACTGTGCCTGTGCTCGTGGCGGTGAAAACGAAAACACTGACAGCGCGAGAATAATGAGCGAGAGTGTCAGGTACGGGGTGGATTTCATCATGATTTTTTAAAAGTGTGAAGCAAGATGATTCGGGCGCGTGGACGTGTTACAGACTGCTTGGGATGACTATGATAGGGCAGAGCAGGCCACAACGTCCAAAATTGTGTTTTCAGGGCGGGCAGCCTGTTCTGTGGCTTTCCATGAATGCAGTCTGTGGTAATCAGGATATTGATTTGAAATGATAGGTCTGCACAACCCGACAATTGCGGGTGTGAGAATCAGGGTGCTATTCTGCTGTCTGCTGACAAGTGCCTGTCTTTTACACTGTTTCAGATCACTCGAGGCATCTGAACCTGCTGTTGCTTCCAAGAACCACGCAGTGATGGATCCGCAGGACTGTGAAGAGGTGTTGAATCAGATCAATCGGCATCTGCAGCAAGGTTACAGCGACAGGGCAGTGGAGCCGGCCAAGCCTTGTGACGACCGAACGTTTGTGCGTCGCGTGTATCTTGATCTGGTGGGCAGGATTCCCACGCTGGATGAACTTGACGCAAGTCTGGGAAGTGGGTCCAGGACCCGGAAGGACCGCGAGAATCTGATTGACCAGATCTTGCAAAGTGAAGAGCATATCACGCACTGGGCTGATTTGTTCGACACTCTGCTGATGGGCAGAGCAGCTGAAGACAAGTACACAAAACGGCGGCAGCACCAATGGCGAGCATTCCTTGAGAACTCGATTCGCCGAAACCAGCCTTGGAATGAATTCGTCGAGGAAATTCTCTTGGCGAGGCCATCAGATGAAACAAAACGCGGAGGGAATTGGTTCTTGTTCGAACGCAATAATGACCATCAGAAGATTGCCGAAACCATCGCTCCCGCCGTTTTTGGGATCCGCATCGAATGTGCGCAATGCCACGACCACATGTTGGTGGA
>JAPOKD010000041.1 GCA_029977825.1 Planctomycetota bacterium
ACCGGCCTCGATTGCATCGGCCCCAAGGTGATCCCCAACCACTACAACAGCCTTTTCACCGGCAGCTGCCACATCGTGCGAAAGCACATCGAGGAACCTCTCAAGACGGTCCTCGGCCGACAACTCATCGAATGCCTTCTCGTCTGCTTCGTGCTCATGAGTCTCGCCGGCAGCCAGCTTTGCGACCCGTCGCCCCAATTCCGCGAGGAATTTCGGGATTTCACTGGGTCGGAGCGCAAGCCGCGAGTCCGCTGCAGCGCCCGTTGAGGTGTAACCACCCTCGACCACATAGAGCCGATTCATCCCATCCTTTTTAGGACCGGGGTCCCGGCGTTTCCCGAATCCAACCGCATTGGACAACATGCCACGGTCAGTACCCAGAATATCAGCCTGCAGAGCAACGATTACCTCAGCCTGCTCAAGATCCAGTGTCTGCTGTGACTCCCTGCCGAGGGCTGCCTTGGTTGCCTGACCCATGACATTGCCTGTCACACCGTCATACTGACAAATCGTCGCCTTTGGCAAACGCTTCTTCAGCGCGTCAACCATCCGCGCCAGCGAGGGCGAGCTAGTTGGTGCCATGAGCAGAGCAAACCCGGCGCCATCCCCAGAGGCCTCAACAACTGCCTTGCCAACCGGATCAAACTCAGACCAGTCAACTTCAAACCTGCGGCCGTTGTCTTCGACGAGCCTGCTCTTGCGAAGCAAAAACCCATCATCACCCCGAGCTCGGTCAGGATCATACAACTGCAGAACCGAAGCCTGAGCGTAAGCATCTGTCCCGGCACCACTAGGATGGGAAGTGTTGGGCTCTATTTTAAGCGGGCGTCCATCAACGCAGGTCACAAGCAGATTGTACGCGCGCCCGGCGAGCTCAAAGTTGGTTGCGCGCTGGTAATTTTCACCAGGCACGCGACCCTCAGGCCTGATAACGAATGGCTCAATGGTTTCTTTCGGATAGCGACAGCCCGAAGCACCTGCAACAGCAAGTGACGCACCCATCAACTGCATCCAGCGACGCCGAGAAACGCCCTCCGGAAACTCAGAAGCAGCAACCGGAAATTCACGGTCAAGGTATTCGTTGAACTCTGCCTCACCTCGCAGCTCTGAGACGCTACGCCAGTAGTTGGCCTTGGAAGAACCACCCCCAGCAGCGGAGCTGGTGAGATTCTCGGTTGCAGATGAGTCCGATTCGTTGGAGATCATATCAGGATGTTGTCGAAAGGTCGTATATTGTTTGTTTGCAGAACGCAGACGTGCCTAGCGGTGACAGACCGCGCAGTTCACAAGCGGATTGATATTACTTTCACCAATGTGCTTCTCAGCCCAGTCCTCTTGATTGCCCAGCGGATTACCGTCGGAGTCAAGCTCCTCCGGATCCCACTCCCAATCGAGCTTGGTAACCCGATTGACAGGCCGCAGATGCTCGTTCGGCTCGCGATGGCAACTGATACACCAAGCCATCGACAACTCCTTCGCCTGATAAACCGTCTCCATCTGATCGATCCGACCATGGCAAGTGACGCAACTGACGCCTGAATTCACATGCGCGGCGTGGTTGAAATAGACAAAGGATGGAAGATTGTGGACACGCGTCCATGCAACACTCCGGCCCAGATTCCAGCTCTCTCGGATCGGCCCCAGTTTCACACTGGTCGGATGAATCGCCGCCAGAGCTGTCGTGCCATCCTTGCCTTTGGGGCTGTGACAATTGATACACGTCGCGGTTGGGGGCACTGCCGCATGAGCTGCATCAAAAACCGTGTTGTGGCAGTAACGACAGTCCAGCTTCAGTTGCCCTGCGTGAATTGCGTGGCTGAAGGGGACTGGTTGCGTCGGCTCATAGCCGACATTCAAGGTCACGGGGTCAGTAATCAATCCACCCATGGCACCAGCAAAGACAACGCCCGCAGCCGTTGCTACCGCAAAAATACCGAGGAGTGGGTTGACCCAACGAGGAAACAAAAACCGTTGCATGATTTAATTGGCCGGCGATCAACTCGCAGCCCAGTTCCACACTGAAAGATGAGGGAAATTGTGGCACAGGTGCCTAGGTGCCCACAGTATGGGGACAGGCCCCATGAACTGGCAATGGCAGCGAGGAATCGAGCGACATTGTGTCGCATAAATCGGCCGACTTTCTCCAATACGCGACATTGTGCCGCATGACCGGATAGACAACCTGGCCGGCACCAACCACTCCAATCGCCTACTCCGGCTGACTTAGGTCGGATGTTATCGACCACCAAACTGCCACACCATCAAACTAAATCGGGGTTTCCGACCACACTAAACGACCCAACACGGGCAGCACTCATGCAAATCGAGAACAAATAGGCAAGCTGAGTACGCCAAGAAACGCTGACTACCACCAGGCACCATCAGCAGTAACAGGCTCGACAGGACATCTCATGGATGACAACGCGGATGCCAACTCACTCACTGCCCAATCGATATCATCGATTTCCAGCCGATACTCAGGCCATCGCCATCCGGCGGGCCACATTTGGTGTGGTGCTGGCCATCGGGTTTGGCTGGTTGTTGACTGCATTCGAGCGACAAGCCGGGGAACAACGACTGCGTCAGTCTCCGCGGATGCCAAATCGGGCAATGGCGGCAAAAAAGCAGAAACCCAAGGCCCCCGAGCTGCCTTGTGACCGCAGATGACGCTTTCAGGACCACCAGCACTCGAATCGTCCACCTCAGGGTCGCCCACCGCGGAACTGGGATTCTGCCCTGCGACCTGCCTGACATCAGCTGCCTGCCCAGACCCTTCAGCCCGTAGCGACTGCTGGCGACCGTGGCTAACGCGGGCTGGCGCGTTACCCACGACCTTCATACGTTCGGCAAGCGGTTTCGCTGCAAATGTGGTTACCCCAAACTGGGTCGCCAGCCGGCTGCAAAGCTCTTCCCGAATCGCTTGATCACCTCCCACCAAAGCTAACGATGGAGTTCCCTGGTCAATATGGTTAGCAAGACGCTCCAAAGTCCAGCCAAACCTCGGGTCTCTGTAATGAGCGGCAACATCGCAGGCCGGTCGCAACACAAATTGGCGTGCCGTGTAGCGTGGGTGCGGAACAATCAAGCCCGTGCCCCCGCCAACTAATTCACCATGTAGCACTACGTCCAAATCAATCGCTCGCGCGTCCCACCGCTGCCGCCGCTGACGCCCCAAGTCTTCCTCAATTGTCTGCAGACAAGCCAGTATCTCCCGCGCGGAAGCTTCGGTGTCAAATGCGGCAACAGCGTTCAAAAACGGCTCCTGACCCGAGGGGCCGCCAATGGGAGGGGTTTCGAAAAGGCGACTGGCCTGCAAACCATTAACCATGGGCAAGCTATCTACAGCCTGCGCAGCATCGGCGATCAAGGCGTGCCGATCACCTAGATTGCTGCCGAAACTGATCAAACATTGAGACTTCACGATGCCTATTTCACCTGCGTTTACGAAACCTTCCCCGTCCATCATGAGGCTCAGGAACAGCAAAGCATAGACGAGACGGCTGGGAAATCTTGCACCGAGTAAGTCCCCTCAGCGGAAGCGGCGAAATTCGCACATCGCCTCGATCCTCCAAAAGCCTGCTCCGTGTCGCCCACTCTAACTTATGCAGCCGATGAATCCCCGACCAGAGATCGAATTCTGTCGCAATGCCTCGTTTTGTCGCTCTAATGGATCGCCGAGGTGTGCGTTCACCGCGTTTTGTGCGAGAATGCGTTACTCACGTCCGCCTTGAACTTCCTCAAACAGCCGAAGACTCCGTTGCTTGCTGGGATTGCTTGCCAGAACTGCCCCTATGCCACCCGAAGATCAAGAAAACGCTGAACAGACCCCAGACCAGGTTTTTCTGTCCGCTGCTTTATTTGAACTCGCCCTCGCGGCGCTGGCACTATTTCTGGGCTGGGCAATCGGTCCATCAGCTCGGGAAACAATTCCTGAGCTTTCACTTGAAGAACTTTGGCCCATCCTGAGCAGTATTCTGCTGGGGTGCGTTGCAGCTGGCCCAATTCTGCTGTTCGTTGAAATCATCCGTCGCATCCCCTGGGAGCCCATTCGCGAACTTGAGCGTCTGACTGACGATGGAATGCTCCGCAGCTTGTTGCAACTACGCCCACTGGAACTGATCATGGTCAGCTTGTGCGCTGGAATTGGCGAAGAACTGCTGTTTCGAGGTTGGCTGATGTACTGGTTAGCCGATCTGGTTGGACTTGCGGAGTTTTCTGGGGGCGCGACTTCTCCGCTGGCGATTGGGATCGCACTGGCTGCATCATCCCTGGTTTTCGGTCTTTTCCATCCCATCACCAAACTTTACATCGTTCTGGCTGCATTAATGGGCCTCTACTTTGGAGGCTTGGTGCTCTACACAGGAAATCTGCTGGTTCCCATTGCCGCTCATGCAACTTATGACGCCGCGCAACTGATTCTCACGGCCCGCAACGAGCGGCGTGAATTGACTCAAGCGGCATAGTTTTAGTGCTCCCCATCCCTTTGGCAGCCCAATTGGCGGCAGGGTTCGGCCAGGCCGGCACAACTGTGGCAATACAAGCCTGTGGCAATACAAGATTGTTCGTTATCTCATCATGAAATATCAAGTATCATGGGGAGTGTGTTACAGGTCCATTTAGCGATTCTGGTTTCCGTCACGCCCCGAACAAGCGGTTCCTACGAAAACCATGCCCTCCCCGCCCACAAGTCCCATCTCAGGTCTTTCGATGCTGAGCATGCAATTGCAATCCGCCACGCCCAGCCTTGACGCCGCAACGCAAACTTGGCTGGGAACTTCTTACATCGCCAAATGGTGGACGCACCTAAGCGACAGACGTGGCCTGCTTTCATTTTTCATCGCAATCCTGATTGCAATTCACATAACACCAACGGCTTTCGCTGCTGAAGACGCAGACAAACTCCGCTTTTTTGAAACCAAGGTACGACCACTGCTGGTCGCCGAATGCTTTGCTTGTCATGCAGGTGATAAAGCAGAGGGAGGGCTGCGACTCGACGCGGCCGGGACCCTTCGAGCAGGAGGTGACAGTGGACCGGCAATCGTGCCGGGCAAACCAGAACAAAGCCTGCTGGTTACTGCAATTCGCTACGAGGATCTTGAGATGCCCCCCAAGGCTCCCTTGACGGCATCGCAACAGGAAATCTTGATCAAATGGGTTCGCGACGGTGCAGTTTGGCCGAAAGAGATACCGCCAACGCAGATGGAAAAAACTGGCGATGACAAATCGTGGTGGGCTGCGCAACCACTGGCACCTGGCACGGTACCTGTGTCGATTGGCGAAACCACATCCCGCCATCCGATTGACCGCTACGTGGATAGAGCCCTCCGTGATGTTGGTTTGAAACGTGCTGAGACAGCTGGTCGGCGTCATTTAATCCGGCGGCTCTCGTTCGACTTGCTAGGCTTGCCACCCACGCCTGAACAGATCAAGAGATTCGTTGAGGATCCGCATCCCAATGCGTACGGCAAGCTCATTGATCGCATGTTCGCTGAACCAGCCTACGGCGAGCGAATGGCAAGACGATGGTTGGACCTGGTTCGTTTCGCGGAGTCTGACGGATGGCGGGCTGATGCGTTTCGGCCTCAGGCATGGCGTTACCGACAATTCGTTGCTGACGCTTTCAATGAGGGCATGACGTACGACCAGTTTGTTGCCTTGCAACTTGCCGGTGATGAGATCGCGCCCCACGACAAGAAGGCGTTAGCTGCGGTTGGCTTGCTGCGGCTTGGCATTTACGAATTCAACCAGCGTGACGCCGAGGGGCAATGGCAAAACATTGTGGACGAGATCACGGACGTGACGGCGGACGTTTTCATGGCCACCGGCTTGGCTTGCGCCAAATGCCATGATCACAAATTCGATCCCATTCCTCGCAGTGACTACTTTCGTTTCCGCTCCGTCTTCGAGCCACTGCTGTTTGTCGATCAGAAACCAAGACATGAGGTATCGTCGGATAAACGCGAAAAAGTTCAAGCACTTCTGAATGAGCTCGCCGAGGTGGAAGCTGATGACATCCAGTCTCTTGCTGACGGTGCAGTTGACCGATTCCCTCTCAATGTGCAGGCGATGTTTCGAAAGCCGTCAGACCAGCGAACCACTTACGAACACCAGATCGCCTATCTGGTTCAACGGCAAGTGATTGATGAAGGGATCACAGCTGCAAAAGTCACGAAAGCAATCGGGAAAGAACGGAATGAAAAACGGAACGAGATTCTGAAGCAGCTATCAGCTCTCAATGCCAATCCCTACGAAATTGCCGAACTGATCACCGTTGCTGACGCCGCCGGTACGATTCGCCCCACACGCTTACCAGGACGCAGTCAGGGTACTTCTTTTCAACCCGGTGCCCCAACAATTCTTGGTGGCCAGTCTTTTTCCGGAGAAAGGGAGTCTCCCGAGAAAACAAGCGGTCGGCGAACGGCGCTGGCGGCTTGGATCACGTCAGCTGAAAACCCCATCTCAGCCAGAGTGTTTGCGAACCGGATCTGGCAATATCATTTCGGAACAGGACTGGTGGACAGCCCAAACGATTTTGGACTGCTGGGGCTCCCACCCTCCCATCCGCAATTGCTCGATTACCTCGCGAAATCACTCATTGATTCAAACTGGAACATTCAGCAACTCCAAAGGGAAATCGTCAGCAGCGAGACGTATCAACAGGCAACACAACACCCACAACATGCCAAGGCATTGCTAATTGACCCCAACAACCGCTTGCACTGGCATCGTCGCATCCAACGACTGGATGCTGAGCAGTATCGTGATGCACTGCTAGTCGCCATGGGAGCGTTGCAAATGCAATACGGTGGCCCAAGCGTCTCAGGTACTCCTGCTCGCAGATCGATCTACTTGCAACGCAAACGCAACTCAACCGATGAAATGCTCAACGCTCTTGATGCCCCCAGTGGTCTGGTTGGGACGGCCAAGCGGGATGTCACAACGACAGCACCTCAAGCACTGATGATGATGAATAGCCCACGTGTTGTTGGTGCAGCGAAAAGCTTTGCAGGAAACGTCCGGAATAAAGTTTCCCGAATCGAAGCATCAAAACGTGGAACTGCGTTTGTAAAACACGCTGTCGAACTGATCAGTGGGATGGTCGCTGATCAGCAAACCATTGACCTGCTTGCACCGCTCGCTTCGAGCGGACCGGAAGGAGAAACAGATGTATGCCACATTCTGATCAACAGCAACTCGTTTCTGTTCATTGAATAAATCACAGCCAGATTCCCCACACACCGGCATTCACAGATGCACGCCCAACCCTCCAGACTATGCCAAAGAGCAAACGTGCCACACGTCCAGCCAGCAGTGAATCGTCGACAGATGCTAGCGCAGGCGGGTGCAGGTTTTGGTGCGTTAGCGCTAAATGGAATGCTGACACAAGCAGCCACTCTCAAGACAGGTTTGGCGACACAAGGCTGCCACCACCCTGCCACTGCCAAGAGTGTAATTTTCCTCTTCATGGAAGGTGGCCCCAGTCAACTGGATACGTTCGATCGTAAACCATTACTTAACAAGTTAGCGGGCCAGTCGCTGCCAGCGTCTTTTCGCGAACCGATCACAGCAATGGGTGAAAAGGGCTCACCGCTACTGGAATGCAAACGCAAATGGGGCCGTTACGGTGAAAGCGGTCTGGAAGTAAGCGACTGGTTTCCACACGTCGCGGAACACGCTGATGAATTAGCAATCGTGCGATCGTGCTACGGCGAAGGCATCAACCATTCCGGCGGGTGCAATCTGATGAATACAGGTAGCATCATTGCGGGACGCCCATCTTTGGGTTCATGGGTCACTTATGGGCTGGGAAGTGAAACGGAAGAACTGCCGGCCTTTGTCGTCATGAAAGATCAGAAAAAACCCGGCACAAATGGTGTTAGAAGCTGGGGGCCTGGCTTTTTACCCTCAACCTTTCAGGGAACGCCCGTCGGCGATGGCCCCACCGATGAAGCAATCGCCAACCTGAAATTACCAGAAGGCATCGATGAACCGAGGCAACGTCAGAAGCTTGATCTGATTCGAAAAATCAACGAGATGCACGCTGCACGGCTGCCGAATGTTTCAACTCTCGATGCACGCATTCGTTCCTATGAACTTGCCTATCGCATGCAAAGTGCTGCCCCCGAAGCCGTGGATCTGGCACGCGAAACAGCCGCAACTCGCAATCTTTACGGCTTGGACGACAAACCCACTGCGAACTTTGGCGAAATTTGCCTGCTGGCAAGACGCATGGTCGAGCGCGGTGTTCGCTTCATTCAGCTATTCAGCGGAACAGGCAGTGGCTGGGATGCACACTCTGGCATTGAATCCAACCATACCAAGTACTGCGGCAGCGTCGACAAGCCGATTGCCGGACTGTTGACGGATCTTCGCCAGCGTGGACTACTTGACGAGACATTGGTGGTCTGGGGGGGAGAGTTTGGACGAACGCCCATGAGCGAAAAAGGAACTGGTCGTGACCATAACCCCACCGGGTTTACAATGTGGATGGCGGGTGGTGGCGTGAAAGGAGGACAAGTGATCGGTGCAACCGATGAACTTGGTCTCTACGCCACGGAAAACCGCGCACATGTGCATGATATCCACGCAAGCATTTTGCACTTACTCGGGCTTGATCGCCTGGAACTTTCCTACAACCACCAAGGCCGACTGGAAAGACCAACAGTCAACGAAGGAAAAATGATTCAGCAGCTCATCAGCTGAACTGCGGTAATTTGAATTGACGTACAACCCGCCAAAACAAGCGGGGTAATCGCGGAGGCGCGGATAGAGTTTGAGCCGCAACGGAGAAGTGCTCCGGAGCTGAGAACAGAAGGTTGTTACTCGGCAAGGCAGATGGCTTGAACCTGATACATAACAACGCCTTCAATTTCTTGCCGAGTCAAAGTGAAGTTGGCTGCTGTACTGTCGCGGATGTGCGCGGCGGCTTGTCGCCTTCGACTGCCTGGCTCAATCTGGGAACTTGCATGGTCTGGACTTCTGTTTCCGAAGCGTTCGACTTCTCTTCCGCACCCGCGGGCTTCAACGGCACATCCTTGAACGACCGTTTTTTTGGCAACTGCGGGGCTGGTGGCTCCGGCACTGTTTGAGGCAGCGCTTTTTGCGGCGGCGCTAACACCGGCGGATTATCCGGCGATCTGGAGAAGGATTGAGTTCTCAAGTACTGCCGAAGCAGATCCCGCGATGCAGCGAAACCTCTCGCGTACTGAATTGATCCCAAAGTTCCATTCGTGACCACACCATCGTAGTTGATCATCAAATCCTGCAACTCCGCTGCCGGGCGACCGTAATCTACATTTTCAATGATACGTTGCGGCCCAAGGTAATTCAGCCAGACATCACCATCCTCCCGCAGGGAAAGTGTCCGCGCCAAAGTTTCAGCTGCTGTTCTCAAACGCTCCGGCAGCGAAAGTTCCAAGCGGGGCCTGCTCGATGAAATGGTGCTGTCATAGGCAGACGGCACAGCAACCCCGACGTCCGGGTAGATCACACTTGGATACTCATAAATCGGCATTTCCGGATAGGCAAAACGAGGATAGACCGGAACTTCTATTACCGGGAACACCGGCGCAGCGGCAACAGCATAGGGGTAGGGAACCGGCAGCGGAACAAAGCCCGTGTATGGTGGAAACGGACGATAGCTTCGATAGAAGCCTGTATCGATTGCTGCATAGGGCACTCTTACCCGTGTCCCGCGATAAAAAGGGAGAACATCTACCGAGACAAACGGGGCTCGCACTCGCACACCAGCGGCACGCCCGACAACGACCACTTGTGCTTCAACCGTGTTGCAATGAAAAGCAGACTCGGCCGAAAACCAGCCAACCATCAACAGCATCGCCAAGCCCACCGGGGTTCGCCCCCACACCGGGACAACAGTCGGAATCCACTTTGATACCACTTTCATTGCTTTATCCCAGATCTCCGCGCGACTCACCAGTTACAACTCACGTGGCGCGACTCAGCTCAAGTTCTGTACCAACGGCCCGACATCAGCAGGCCAAAGCATCCTCGAACCTCCACGGCTATCCAGCCGGAGGAACCGCAGCCACACACCAAAGTGTACCCTTCCTGCATCATCTGTGGGTTCCCAAGACGCAGATCGAGTCCGGCATCACTCGAGTTCGTATGCTAATTTCCCGTCTTTCACGGTCCAGAATCGCACCTTTCCGCTTTGTCCGGCAGCAACCAGACCTGTTCCATCCGGCGTGACACTTAGCGTGTAGAGAAAGTCTCCCGAAGCATTGAAGGATCTCAAGGACTTTCCATTCGAACTATCGTAAAGCCTGACTTGTCCATCAGCACAAGCCAGCGCCACTTGATTGGTGGCTTCGATGAAGGCAACCGATGTGATCTCTTTCGAGAAACCAGAGATTGTTCGACGCTGCTCTCCCGTCTCAACATTCCAGACTTTGACAGTCTGGTCGGCACTCGCTGAAGCAATCGTTTGCCCATCATCCTGCCACGCAATTGATAAGACATGATGAGTATGACCCTCAAGCGAACGCATGACCTCACCGCGACGCAAATCGAGCAGTCGTATGGTCTTGTCTGCGGCCGAGGACGCCAGGACCCGGCCATCCGGTGAAAACGTCAAACCCAGTACCGTGTCACTATGCACATCACCGAAGTCTCGCACCGACCTTCCATTTTGCACATCGAATACAACAACCTGACCAGACCGACTTGGTGGCCCACTTCCAACAGCCAGCGATTTCCCGTCCGGACTGAAATCCAAGGCGGTGACTCGATCACTGATCACGGCCGGATCATCGACAGCACCAATGGTTCGCTCCAGAACCCAGTCTGATGCAATCGACCAGGATACTGGCGCAGAATCCACGCTGAACCCAACCACAGCGTTTCCATGACTGACCAATCTTAGAGGTTGCCTATTGACCGATACAAACTCGGCGACTGCATGACCATCACTGAGGCGGTAAACATCAATACTTCCATCCTGTCTTGCTGCGGCGACCACATCATTCGAGCCAAGTGACAGGTCACACACTGCGTTCCCCGGCGAAGCTACGACTGATTGCATCGAGGCCAGTCGCTGATCCAGTAGTTCTTTGCGTGTTGTTTCTGCTTGAATCACCTGCTGATGTTTGGGAATTGCATTTGTTGCACGTTCCTGTGCTACAGTTGCCGTGTCCAAAGCCTGCTTCCGTTTTGCGACATCAGCCTCATTTTTCTGTTTCGCGTTTTCTGCATCTGTTGCCGCTTTCTTTTGCGTTTCCAATTCCTTGGCTGATGTTTTGGTAATGGCTTCGGCATCGGCAAGTGTTTTCTTCGACTGATCAATTTTCGTCTGGTCAGCGGCTGCCTCATCGCTTGCTTTCTTCAAAGCTGCGTTGGTTTCATCAATCTTCTTCTGGATTGCATCGGCCTTGGATTGAGCGGCCACCTTGAGTTTTTCGGCCTCCTCGGCAGCTGCATTCGCCTTTGCCGCAGCTTGCATCGCGTTCATCAGCTCAGCCTTTTGAGCCTCAAGCTGCTTGCTGACTTGATCGACCACCGACTTCTTGCTGACTAAGGTCACGGAGGTTGCTTCGATAATTTTCTTTGCTGCCGCCGTGTCGCTAGCCGCTTTTGCAATTTTCGCTTCCGTGGCAGCAACCACTGCCACTGCTTCAACTCGCTTCTTTTCACCCTCAGCCAATGCGGTGACGGCCTTCTGATGCTCTTCTGTCACCTTTTTCAACGCAGCATCTTCTTTTTCGAGCGATTTCTTCAATGCTTCCGTCTGCGCATTCAAACGAGTCAGGGCACCTTTCTGCCGTTCAGAATCCCGTTGTGCTGAAGCGATTCTCAGTGAGTCCCCTCGACTTTCACGGACTTTGAACAGACTTTTACCATCCGACTGATTCCAAATCTGTATCACTCCATCGGTTCCACCAGTGATCAGCTTTGTCTGGTCTCCACTGAGCTCGATGCCAGTCACTGGCGCGCCGTGCTCTACTTTTCGGGTTACCTTGTTGTCGGAGACATTCACCAAAGACACCGTGCCATTTCCTGACGCAACCGCGACAGCGAGAGCAGGTTTGGTCAATAGAGCGATCGCTGTTGCCTCCGTGACTCCACCCACACTTTCCTGCTGCACTTCCAACCCGGCAGCATCAGCCAGCACGCGTAACAATTGCGGCTTGCCCTCGGCATTGATCCACACAATCTGAGTTCCGTCTGGCGCCCAGGCAATTTCCTTGATCGGCCCCCCCGCATCGTGCTCAAATTTTTTCTTTGACGCTGTGACATCCCAGCTCGTGACATGCCCCATCTCGTCGACGGACAACAATGAGTCTTTCGAGTCTGACCAGATCATATCCACAACCCGCTCAGCGTTACCTCTGAGGGTGCTTTTGAGTTGGTTATCTTGCAAATTCCAAATTTCAATATCACCGATGGCATTCACTAAAGCCGCCAGTTCCTGTGATGGATGAACTGCCAGCAGACCAACAGCATTGTCGAACGGTGTCCCGTCCATTGCGGCCTTTTGCGTACTTCGACGCCAAATCCTGACCGTCCGAAAACCACCGGTAGCAATGAGATCGGCCTGAGGCGAAACAGCAACTGACTGAATCAAATCAACATCGGTGACCTCGCCTACCTTCAAGGACGGGTCCACCAGTGGTCCACTGACTTCGTGAGTCGCCGTGTTAACAACAATCACGCGGTTACCTCGGCCGACGACCGCAAAATTGCCATCCGGTGAAACTTGCAATGAGTAAACCGTTCGGATTGACTCAGGGATTGGCTGCCATTGAATGGACTCAACAGTGCTTACCTTGCCTGCTTTCGCACCTTGATCGATCCAAAGCTTCAGCAATCCCAATTGCTCGGGACTCAACGACTTTGCTCCGACCCCATTATCCTCGGGCGGCATCAGGGGATCGTCTCCACCAACCGCTCGCGTGAACAGTAAACTCTCGGCTGATTTTCCAGCAACCAGTGCAGTGCCTGAGTCACCACCCTTGACGATGGTATCAAGCGTTTCCAGCACCAGACCTCCTTCCGCTTCTTTCGCATGATGGCAGGCAAGGCAATTCTGTTTCAGCAGTGGCAGAATTTCGGTAGTGTAATCAACCGGCGTATCACGCTCGAGTTGCGCAACCTGTAAAGGTGGCTCCCAAGCAGACGTTTCCGCGATGCCAGCGACACTGAATGCCAGCACCAAAAAGAGTACAACTGGCTGCAGACTGAAATTACGATCGGTCACAGAAATGAATCGGATCATGGATCAACGACCTGAATGGTCAGATTTGGGGAGGGAATATAAACAGTCAATTGCTGTTCTTTTGCCTCGGCTTTGGCCGCTTCAACTTTCTTGTCAGCAGCGACAATTGCTGACTTGATCGCTTCCAACTGGGCTGCCTGAGCCGGATCATCATGGAGGGTCTGGAGGTGTTTGCGATATGCCTGAGCACGCTCAAGGCCCTGAACGTTCGGTTTTACCTTCAGTTTAGTTTCCACTTGCAGCCAGAGCGAATAAGTTCCTAACGGCGTTGTGTCAGAAACCGTGACTTTCAATTCACCGTCATTCTTATCCTTTGCCACCGTAACATCGGCAATTTTCACTCCAGGCGGTAAATTCCGAGCTCGCAGCACACATGGCTCGGAACCGCCTTCCCGCCGGGTAATGGTAACGGGGATGGCCAAAGTTTCTTTTTTCTTGACCTGAACGACCTTGGCATCGCCAATTCGAATGGTAATCGGAGCCAAATCACGATCAGAAACGTGAAATGACAAGTCAGCGCTTAGTCGAGATTGAACAAAATCTCGCCCGGCTCCCCGACCCCAAATCTGGGTAACGGGCGTGGCAACAACCGTCATTTTTCCGTCATCACCTGAACCGACAACCTTCGCAGTGAAATCCGCTGTCTGGGCGTCCTCCGAAGCCTCCATGGTGATCTGCGCCTCATGCTGGTTAGCCGCAATCACGACTTCGGTAGCTGTTACGCCCGGCGGCAGACCTTCCAAAGCAACCCTGATCGGCCCAACCCAGCCATCGAGGCGTGCCGCAATGACATGAATTGCCTCCGCACCTCCTCGGTACAATTTGGAACCGAACCCCCGATACTGCTTTGCATCTTTATTCGGAAACGCCGCAAATGCCACGAGCTTGAACCGCGGTTCTGGTTTACCGATCTTCAGTTGGTAGGACTGCCGCTTGGACAACATCTGCCCCACATCCATATCGTGCACCAGCACCCGATAATCAGCATCGTGACTTGCCGTCCACAACGCGACGGGGTCCTTGGTTAACAGACTCAAGGGCTCACTTCCCAGCTGAAAACTGTCATCGGCCTGCACAACAGCATGATACTTGGGCTCGGCATCCTGCTGAGGTTCAATGCGTTGCACGAACAACTTTGCATCCGACGGTTGCCCTGCACGATCCGAGATTACGCCAACGGAAATCTGTTCCCCTTTCTTGGCCCCAAACTGAAACACCTGCGCACTTTGATCACTGGGAAACCACCATGAATTACGGGACGGCAACTCCACCTGCTGAATTTCACCTGGCTCGGCAGCATTCAACAAGCCAACCTCCTCGGACCCGAGCGTGACAGCTGAGGGCGTCAGGTTACCGGGCAAACGGCCAGCCACTTCTTCACCGACAATTTCCGGGCTGAAAACATCTGCTCCAACAACTGCCTCTTCAGAGCCGACAGCAACAACTAGCTGATAAGGGTACTCATTACCGCCACGGTACAAGAAATCATGCACCATGACCGAATACTTTCCTGCTGGCAACTTCGCCATCCTGATCGTCGGATCAAACCCATCAGAGCCGCGGGCGACCGCCAACGACCGTCCATCGGAATCAAATAATTTCAGCTGACCAATCATGCGAGAATCGACCCGTTCCGCCAGCAATCTGATACGTACGTCAGCAGCTTCACTCAACTCAAAGCGAAACCAGTCCCGCTGTTCGGCAGTGCAGGACGCATTCACAAATTGCCCCAAGGGCAATTCAGTCGGAACCTCCGGATCGTGGCTGACAGCTGACACCACCTGGTTGACCGCCGACGTGACAAGAAAAACCCGAGGATTCGAGAGCCCATGTCGTCCAGAAACCCTAACCTCGTAAGCTCCCTCCGGGACGGCCGCACCTACGCGAACACGAAACTTTCCAGACAATCCAACCGGTACATCTGAAAATGGCAGGGCATCCGTGGTCCGTTGCTCAGCAGTGATTCCAGGATTTGAAAAAACAAGAACATTGGCTTCATTCAGGCGATCGCCTGCCACGACATCCAAATCAAATTCTGTTCCCTGCTGTCCACCGGTGCGCGACAGAGCCCGCAGCTCACAAACATGAAACTGGGCACGAATTGGCCCAGCAAAAACAGTGGCAAATGCGACTAGCGAGAAAAAGCTGGCACATCGCTTTAGTTGACCGTTAATCGCCCACCTCAGTGATTGAACAGGAACTCTTTTGAGTTAATCAGAGACCACAGAACATCTTCGAACGCTTCACGTTGGTTCTCCTTTCCTGCAACGTAAGTGAGAGTCGCCTTCAATTCCCGGTCGTCCGGGTCGCGACTAAACGCGATTGAATACAGCTCTCGTATTTTCTCTTCATCGGATCGATTGGCATCGGCTGCCAACAGCGCTGCCCGACCTTTATCGCCGGCTAACTTGTTTTGTATTTCCTCGGAGTTCAACAAATGCAAACTCTGCGAAAGATTGGCCTCCTGCGATCTTTCACACTCGCATGCAGTCGTGGACTCGGGTCTGCCGAACACCGTCAAGAAATAGGATGAAAAGCCAGTATCAGGTAAAGCAACTGCCCGAATGCCTGCTGGCATACCTGCGAATTTGGTTGGACTGAGCGTCAATCGATCGATGGAATCCAGCAACACCTCAGCTTGAAGACGCTTCGGGTAGTACCGCGAATAGCTTCGTTTATCACCAATATTCTCTGGCAATGCGTCACTGTCAGACTGATAAGATCTCGAGGTGACGATCAAGCGGCTCAACGCCTTGAGGTCATAACCGGAAGCAATGAAAGAACTTGCCAGAGCATCGAGGAGTTCCGGATTGGATGGAGGATTGGTGACCCGCAAATCATCTTCAGGTTCGACCAAGCCACGCCCCATGAAGTGTTTCCAGTATCGATTCGCCAGGGCCCTGGCAAAGAACGGGTTGTTTGGCTCGGTCATCCAGTCAGCGAAATGCATGCGAGGATCATCCTGTGCCCCGATTGCGACTTCTTCACCATCCAAGCCTGCGGGTTTCAACGCCTGACCGGTTTTCGGATGCTTTGCAGACGATCCCCCCAGTTTCGCGAAAACAGCCGGTTCCAATGGATCACGCCCGGTCTTTTTCGATACCGTTGTAAAAAAAGCTGACAACTGAGCGTAGTCTGCCTGGCTCCATTTTTCATAAGGATGGTGATGGCATCTGGCACACTGGATCCGCTGTCCAAGAAACAACTGAGCCGCATCCTCGATCCGCTGATTGGTATCAGCAACCTGCTGATACCACACCACTGGCGGATGACTCGCCACGCTACCCGACGCAGTAATGATCTCACGAACGAACTGATCATAAGGTTTATTCTGCGTAATGCTCTCTTTAATCCACTGATGGAAGGCAACATTTGCAAATCGCAAAGCTCCTCCGGTCCGCCGGTTGCGCAGAATGGTGTTCCATTTGCCGGCGAAGAACTCAGCATGGTCTTCGCTGGCCAAAAGGCGATCAATCACCTGTTCGCGTTTGTTGGGTGATGTATCTTTTTTGAATCCAGCGATCTCTGACACAGTCGGTGCCCGCCCAGCAAGGTCCAGCGTCACGCGACGTAAAAAAGTTGCATCTTCACACACGGGCGAGAGCCCAATACCCAACGACCGCAGTTTTGCAAATACATGGCGATCAACAGGATTCTCTGGATTTTCAGGAAACGCATCGTCAGTGACGGTTGAACCGGAAACAGGGATATCCGCACGGAACACCGTGACATGCCCCTGATAACGTGCCATGACGGCAACATCACCCACAAGATCTTTGAGGTGAACGAGTCCCTTTTCATTGCAGTC
>JAPOKD010000754.1 GCA_029977825.1 Planctomycetota bacterium
CAACAAGTTGGGGCTGAAGCAGGTTGATCCCGACTTGAAGAAGGCCGCCATCTGGACTTATTACAAGGGTGCAGTTCGCGGCGAAGGCGACAACGAGGGCGCCACCATTATCATGAACACGGCGAACAAAGAGGCGTGGTTCTGGTTCATCCCTCTTTCGCGTGGGATCACCAGCATTGGTTGCGTCTCTGACAGTGATTATCTGCTCAAGGGTCGCGGCAAGCCAGAAGAAGTTTTCTTTGAAGAGCTGGACCAGTGCCCTGGTCTGAAGCCACGCCTGGCTCATGCAACTCAACTTGGTGATATCCGGACCGCCAAGGAGTTCTCGTACATGACCAAAGCCAATGCTGGGGACGGTTGGGTACTGGTCGGCGACGCCTTGGGATTTATCGACCCGGTTTATTCATCCGGCGTCTACTTCGCTCTGGAAATGGGTGTCAGAGCCGGAGATGCGGTAGCGGAGGGTCTGAAAAGCGGCGACCTCTCAGGGCAGCAACTGGGGTCGTGGTGCAAGGATTTCAAGGAGGGGGCGAGCTTGATCCGCAAACTCGTACATGCGTTCTATACAAAAGAATTCAGCATCGGTCGCTTCATGAAGGAGCACCCTGAGCACCGCGGCAGCGTCACCAACCTGCTGATCGGACGCATCTTCGATGAGGGAACCGCAAGAGTGTTCGACGACATGGAAGCATCGATCTCGCGGGCCAAGGCCGCCGGACAGATGTAACGGTCAGGTTCACCCTGCGGCTCCACCCCTGGCTTGATGGTTGCTAAATACGAGTATTTCAGCCTTTTTTTTGACTAGAAGGTCTCCCATGGCTACATTCAAGTAGCCTCCGCTTTATTGAGAGACATGTTGCTTCCCGGTATCTACGATGCCTCGGACTGCAAACTACTCATTCCGTCGAGATTGAATTGGGGACCCTGTGCAGTTCATCCGCCCACTCTTTCTGGTGCTTGTTTCCTGCTGCCTCAGCACCCTGATGCCACAGCAGAATAGCGACGCAGACACTGCCGCACAAAACCGACAACTGCGAAAGTCTGCAGTTTATCGCGGTCTGATGTCGAGTAGCGAACAGACGCGGCAGCGCACCATCCTGAACTGCAAACGGCAATCGATCCACCTGAGCGCGGAACTCAATGTGCTGCTAGCCGCGTCGAGAAACCAAATCAAGCAGGCCGAAGACGAAAACAACATTCGCACAAGCACCTCGCAACTGCTTTACCTGCTCGGCACTCTCCATGAACCCGAGGTGGAGGCGTTATTCATCGATACCCTGGAGTCACCGCTTCTAGGCCTTCGCCTCATGTCGACTGACATCCTCGGTCAGTTTCAATTTCGTGGCGCAATTGACTCCCTGAAGAAGCAGGTCAGCTACCCTGAATACAAAGAGATGTACGGGTATCGGTTCAATCTTCTGCGTGCTTTCACACGGATGCAGCATCCCGACGCGGTTGACTTCCTTTCAAGCATCCACCCAACGCTCGACGGTCAATTGCATTATTTGATCGGGTCCTATCTTGAATCGGTCTCGGTCGCAGATTTCATGGGAGATGAGCAACGCTTCCTCGCATGGAAAGCACGTGAGGAATCCAAGAAGCAACCGAAGAAAAAAGACGACGGACCCAAGGAAGCAGACGGCGACGAGAAGGGCGACGAGAAGATTGTCTTCAAGCCGGCCGGATACGAATCCGAGTCCATGAACCGAATCAAGTTTGCCGAACAGCAGTACTACGGGATTGACATCCATTCGAAGCGGATGATGTTCATCATCGATCACTCTGGCAGCATGGAAGATTATTGGGGTGGAATGAGCCGTCTTGCCCGCGCGAAGCTTGAATTGATCAAGGTCATCAGGGAACTGCCTGAAGAAACCGAATTTGCGATCATGTTTTATGAGACCAATGTCCGTGTCTGGCGGAAGGCCTTGGTGTTTGCCAACGAAGAAAACAAGCTCGAAGCCATCAATTTCATTCGCAAGCTTGGCTATGGCGATCGAACCAACACTCATCGCGCGCTACTCCGTTCCCTCGTCTTCGACCAAGACCTTGAGACTGTATTTCTGCTCACTGATGGCCGACCTACGATTGGCGAAATCGTTCAACCCGAAAAAATCCTTGCCGACATTCTCGGACGCAACCGGTTTCGGCACCTTAACTTCAACACGATTGGTATCGCTGTTAACCCGAGTACCGAAGCTTTTCTGAAACAACTTGCCGAAGGCTCGGGAGGCGAGTATCGACGCGCCCTGTAAACACTGGTTTTCACCGCAGCGGGCTCTCCCACTTCAGACTTCCAATCCAGCAACGTTGATGCCCCCGCATTCAGCAAGTTGGCAAAGCCACATCGAAAACGCAAATGCCCCGACGCGGCGGTCATGGCGTTAAATGAACAGTGGTGGGCGTCTAATTTCCATCGCCGACCATGCCGGTGAAACACTCACAAGCTTATGCGCAAGTGCGGTTCAACCAGCGGGTTCGTCGTGGTCTTACGACAGTGTGAATCTTCCAAACGACTCTATCCCCTTCCAGATTATGCTGCCTCAATACAAGCAAGCTCTGTTGAATCACAACTCTTGGGTATTCGCATGGGCCCTGTTAGTGTTCCTCCCTGCCGGGTACACAGACGAACCGGTTCCAGAAGGTCTGCCCGCCGCTATCACTGATCCTGCAATACCTGGCATTCTCGACGTCACAATCACTGGTTACAACGACCAAGGCCATGCCGCCATCACAGTCAACAAGATTTACAAGAGTGAAGAAGTTGAAAACGGCAACGCCTGGTCACCGCCCAAAAAAATCCGTGGCTATGGCTATGTCGGTTCGGATAACGTTGCGCCGTTCAAAACAATCGCAGGTGGCATCCACAACAGATTCCTGATTTTTGTGGACGGCGACCTACTTTATTCAACTTACAACAACCGCTTCCCTATCCGGAAAGGTGCAAATGGGACGATTGAGGTGGGAGTCGGTTTCAATGGAGGAGGCGGACCATGGCTCCCTTTGACCGAGGTTGTGAAAAAAATCCCACTTTCGAAGCACTTTCAGCGGGACTATATCCAAGCCGCCAAGTTGACAGAATCCGAAGAGCACACTGTTCTGGAACTTGCCAGGCAATGCGGCATCACCAACGTCGCCAAAATCACTACGCAATACCGACTTCCCTCAACCATTCGCTACATCACGGTAGAGAGTGCCGAGACAGTCAGCGGACGCGCGGTCTCCTCTCAACTGCTTGAGATCAAATACAAGAAATGGTTACCGCAAACGGTTGGACCTCGTGAGAGTGAAACGCAAGTTGGCGACTTTTGGGCCGGTCAGTTGCGAATTCGCAAGCAAACGATCCTCAAAGTGGGACCAAAAGAGTATCGAACCGCGTCAATTTCAGGGATCACAATTCAAGAATGCGAGACGATCCTCGATTACCTCCTGAAAGGAAATTACAAGCTTGCAGCGGGCAAATCAG
>JAPOKD010000189.1 GCA_029977825.1 Planctomycetota bacterium
TCGTAGCATTGGATGCCGATCGTGATGGCGAAATCTCGGCAGCTGAAATCGATAACGCCGCAAAGGCGCTCAAGACTCTTGATAGAAACAAAGACGGAAAATTGACCCCCGATGAGTTGCAGCCGGAGTTTGGTGGACGCGCTGGCGGAACACGAGGAGCGGGAAATCGAAGTGGAGGAAACCGCGGCGGCACGGAGCGTGGGAGTACAGAACGCGGTGGACCCGGCGGTGGAGCGATGAATGCTGCAAGCCGCCTGATGGGATTTGATGAAAACAAGGATGGCAAAATCAGTGAAGATGAACTGCCCGAGCGAATGCAACCACTGATGGTCCGGATTGATCGCGACAAGGACGGTTTTCTCAGCAAAGACGAAATCGAATCGATGGGAGGTCCCGGTGGTCGTGGACCAGGAAACGCCAGTGGTCGTGGACCAGGAGGTCGCGGTCCCGCAGATGCTGACGGTGCCAGCCCTCAAGGTGAGCGTCCACGAAGACCACCCGTTGAGTAAGTCCTGACAAATCTCCCGCTCGGAATTCATCGTTACCCTCTGCCCTGCGATCCACTTGATCGCAGGGCATTTTTAGTCACAGCCGTGTTGATTATGATTTACGACATCAGTTTTTTTCCAATGGCTGAACAGTCGTATCTTTCCTGTGTTGCTTGGCCCATCAGACGTTCGACACTCCTTGATCGGCACAAGCTGAGCAATTAGATCTGCCTTTTATCTAATCAGCCTTCCGCACCTGTAAGTCCGGTTCGTTATCCGGAGCTGGTATACAGTTAGGCTGGCTGACTTTGCCAAAATCCTGACGCGATGCAATATGAATTGACGAGTCTTCTACCGAGTGGTCACGCAGCATCCTGACCAATGAGTGTTGAGGCCAGACCAGATGCTCCCGTCTCTCTGAAACAGCCAACCAGTCCATGAAAATCGCTGCTCACTTCGCCGGGAACAAGCCAAGGAAGTTCTTCTACTGCATGCTGCTATCCATCGCGACAACATCTGGGCTAGTGATCTTCAATGCGACCCGTCTGAAGTCACGACAAATGGTTGTTCAGGCAATCGAGCCGAGTGCAATTGATCAGAACCTGGCTTTGTCACACTTGTCGAAGGCAGTTCAGATCCCAACCGTTTCTCACACCAATCGTGCCAAGAATAATGGCCCTGCCTTTGTCAATTTCCAACAACTGCTTGAGTCATCATATCCCGCCGTCACTTCTCACTTGAAACGTTACACGGGCGAGGATTTTAACGACACGGAAAATCCCAGCCTACTTTATCAATGGTCATCCAACAGGAATGAGGAAACACCTGGCATATTATTGATGGCACATTACGACGTGGTTGACATCGAGCAAGCGTCACTCGCTGAGTGGCAATATCCACCGTTTTCAGGAGCCATCGAAGATGGCTACGTGTGGGGACGAGGCACGCTTGATGACAAAGGCGCCGTGATTGCCCTGATGGAAGCATGTGAGCGTTTGGTGAAAAATGGATTTCAACCCAAACGCGATGTCTATCTTTCATTTGGGCATGACGAAGAAGTAGGTGGTAAATATGGCAATCAACAGATTGCAAAATGGATGCAGAGCAACGGCATAAGATTAAGCATGGCTCTTGATGAAGGAGGTGGCATTTACCGCGGTGTTCCCGGACTCGAGCAACCAGCTGCCTTGATCGGAATTGCAGAAAAGGGTTACTTGAATGTCACGATGAAAGTTGAACTGAGCCAAGCTGATGCCGGACACGCATCGATTCCTGCGGGAGAGACCGCAATCGGAATTCTATCCTCAGCGATCAAGAAGATTCAGCAGACACCTTTTCCCGCAGAATTGGACGGTGGCGTCGGCAGGATGCTTGATTACCTTGGGCCAGAAATGTCGTTTTTCAATCGCATTGCGATTGGTAATCGACGACTGTTTGGATCGATAATCGAAGATCGTTTCAGCGGAACGCCGGCAGGCAACGCTGCTTTGAGAACAACGGTTGTACCAACCATGCTTGATGCGGGTTTTGCCGAAAATGCACTGCCATCAACAGCCGCCACGAATCTCCATCTCCGCATCCTGCCCGGTCAAAGCGTAAAATCGTCGCTGCATTTTCTGCGATCCATCATTCAGGATGAGCGCATCACGTTGCAACTCGATCAGACCGTTGATGGCACGCAACGAGCTCACCCCGCTTTCCGGGAACCATCGAGAATCTCTTCTGATACGAGTGACTCGTTTCTGGCGTTGCACCGGACAATCAAACAGATTTTTCCAGAAACTGTAGTCGCTCCCTTCTTTGTCGTCGCCAGCACCGATTCGGCTCACTATGATTCCCCCAACCTCACCAAAGACGTATACCGATTCACGCCATGGAAACTGGACGAGTCGGGCGTGACGTTGATTCATGGGGTCAACGAAAAGATTGACACCACCCAGTTCATCCAGATGATCCATTTTTATGAACAATTAATCATCAATCTGGCCGGTAACAACTGAGCCACGGCAGACTTGACGATTCGGGGGGGGATCCCGTCCAGCTACAGTGACTCGTGGTCGTGGCGGTTGAGCAAACCGACCAGTGCCGCGACTTTCCCGCAAACTATCGTTCGAACCTCGGTCGCGTTATGAATCGGTCCAAAATGTTGAGCTACGGCCTCCTTGCTGTCTGCCTGGGAATCACTGGTTACTACGGCTGGAAATTTACAGCTCGCAATGCTTACGAAACTGCTCGGTACCGTGTGCTTGCTTCCGACGGTGATTTCCAGATCCGCGACTACGCAGACCTCGTGTTGGTCTCCACAACGATGCAATTTAAGGCCCAGGGAAATGACGGCAGTTTTTCACGCTTGTTCCGTTACATCAGTGGCGACAATGGCCAACAACAAAAGGTAGCAATGACAACGCCTGTCTTCATGGAACGGGGCTCCGATACGTTGGAAGACGGAACCACGCCGAGTCAGACCAGCGATGACACCAAACCAACTCAACTGCAGCGAGGCCAAATGGCGTTTGTGGTTCCCGAGGACGTCGCTTCGACAGGGGCACCCAGCCCCGCCAATTCAAACGTCATCTTGCGAGAACGTAAAGGAGGGCGGTTTGCAGCCGTCAGATTTGCCGGGCGTATGGACGACGAATCACTTCGACAAAAAGAGAGCGAACTTCGACAGTGGATGAAACAGCAGCAACTGATTGCAAATGGGCCCGTTGAGTACGCAGGCTATGATCCGCCCTGGACTCCCGGATTTCTAAGACGGAACGAGATACTCATTCGGGTCGAATGAAATCGCAAATCAGTGCCACTGATCGCTGATCAACATTTGCTGAGTCGCTTCCTTCCGCCACAGACTTCCCTTTCCTGCCAGACCCTGACCGTCCCATAAAACCTGCTGTTCGACGGTATCTCACAATCCTGATCCACTGGGGTTCGTCTATAATATCGCCGATTGCTAACCCGCATGGAGCGATTTTCCAGATGCGATTCCACTGTTTGTCTCTGTTCGTAATTTTCCTGTTTGCCGCCAAGCTTCATGGACATGAACCACTGGTACACGTGTCGCTTGCCAAGGAAAATCGAATCGTCACTTTTCGCCTGAGCGAGAAGGATGGCACTCTGACCGAAGTTGACAGTGCAGATGTTAGCGGAGGACCTGGGGCACTAACTTGTCACCCAACTCGCCCGATACTCTTTGCCTCAATCCGGAGTGCAGGAAACTTGGCCAGCTTCCGTATCGATGAAGCAACCGGCAAACTGACATGTATCAACGAGATCCTTGCGGGTGCTGATCCCGCCTACCTATCCGTTGACAGCTCTGGCAAATTGCTCATGAGCGCGTATTATCGGGAGGGAAAAATTCTGGTGCACTCCATCGAGGACAATGGTGGTATCGGACAGGAACTGCAATCCATCGCCACGGATGAACGAGCACATGCGATCGTACCTGACCGTACGGGCCGGTATTGGTTTGCTCCACACACCCGCCCAAACGCAATATTCCAGTTCGTACTTAACGACAGGGCACAGCGTTTGGTTAAGAACCAGGTTCCCAAATTGTTGCGAGATACCAATACAGGCCCACGGCACCTCTGGTTCCATCCAAATATCGATGTCGCCTACAGCAGTGACGAACAAGGCTCGAGCGTTTCAACTTATGAATTGGATACTTCGAGTGGAACTCTAAGTCTGAAACAGACGCTATCAACCCTTCCAGATACAGAGGCTCCTGCGAAAGCGAACAGCACATCAGACATAGAGGTCCATCCCTCTGGGCGTTTTGTTTACGTCGCAAATCGAGGTCACGACAGCATCGCGAGGTATCTCGTAAACTCCGGTAATGGCAAACTCAAGAGACTGGGCAACACCCCAACCGAACAGACAACACGATCTTTCAACATTGATCCCAGCGGCCGATTTATGATTGCGGCCGGACAAGCTTCGGGCAACCTCGCAGTGTTTCAAATCAATTCGTCTAGCGGAGACTTGAAACGCCTGCACACCCTGTTCGTGGGCAAGGCTCCCTGGTGGGTGATGATTCGATAAGTCGACCTCAGCAGAGTTCCACGCTCGTTACCAGCGCGGCATTCTTTTTGAAATTCAATGCCTGCATGGGATGAAGATCGCTAGGAAATCAGCGTGTCGCCAACATTGCCTTTCTTAATCAACTCTGCCATTTCTGGATCCAACTGGATGGTTTCCAGCACAAAGCCTTCTTCAGTCGCGACTGAATCATTTTTCAGTACTTCCATCAGATTACGTTCGATCGTGTGGCAGATGGCATCCAGCGGCAAGTGGTCAATCCTTCGTGTATCGAATGGATTCTGCAACTCCATTCCAATCCGGTCAAGAGACAGCATGGGCAGGGCGAGTAGCATGATAAAAAGCGGGATCAGATAAATACCATGATTGAAATCAACACCAGCAATCGAAAAAGATGTAGCTGCATCCGTGAACTCGCCCATCAAGGCAAAAGGCAAGGCAACCAGAAACATGAAGATGAATTGTCTAACCTGAATTGCGGAGGCACGCGCCAGAGGAGTTTTCCTAATCCGTTCACATCCGCCCAAGTAGTCAATGAGCATGCTTCTTTGCTGTTCAGCTTGCAAGAATGCATATCGACTCATCCCTTCCCGCCGTCCCTCGCTAAGCATCTGGGCCATGATCGTAGCAACGAAGGTTGGCATATGAGAAGCCTCGGAGACTCGTTTAGCATTGGCCCGTCCCACCAATCTGGATATCTCAGTTAGCGAAGGGTCTTCTCGCAAACTGCACCGAATGACATGTGGCATCACCGCAGTCCAACGAATGAACTGATTCCGCCATTCCCCGCTGGGCGGGCCGTAAGAAGACGCAATGACACCAAGATTTCGTGATTGGTTTACAATGCCACCCCACAGCTTTCGCGCTTCCCACCAGCGGTCATAACCAGCATTGGTCCGTAGCACCAACAACAGACCTAATACAGCACCAGCAGCCGACAACACACTGAACGGTATCGACAACACGACCTCAAACTTTGACTTCGCTAATGTCGCCATCAGCACGATTACAAACGCAATCACTCCAAACTTGATGATATCAAGGAAAACACGAGGAAGTGCCGATCCCCGGACCGTCAAAGCACCCACCCAAAAGGAATAATTTAATGCCCGGGGTTCCTCAAGCGGTTCAGTTTCACTTGTTTCCGGCAGGTTAACTGATGAATCCACGCTTTATCACTCTCGAGTTTAGTGAGGTCGGTATTAGGGAGCACAAGACTGCCAACACAGGCCATCGGACATGACCATGCGAGCTGTACATGCCGCCTTCGCTGCGTTACTTATTTTGCAAGTCAGGGTCCGATATTCATGCCCCGCCTTTTCCCATCGACCCGGCATTATAAATATCCAAATAGGTGGGTCAACGAGCAGCAAGCTTATGTTGAGTTTTGCCCGATATTCCCAACAGGCCGAAGCGGGTGAAAGATATGAGAATTCACTCCGAGAAGCAGCAAAATCAGATCACGCGGCTTCGTCGATCGCCCGCCAGTAATTCTTGATCCACGGGGCAGGCAAGGTGGATTTCAGCAGCCCGCCCTTGTAGCCCGCTATGGCTTGATCAGGCAGAGGATAGCCGTGGAAAACGAGGATTCGCATGTCGGCCGGTTCCTGAGGTTCCCGAACTAAATTGAATGGAAAAGTTGGCCGGCAACTACGTTTAAAGCTGCGCACCCATTTTTCCGGCCAGAATTCCAAATCATCGCGTAATGTGTTACTGACATACTGCTGCTCGATCCGGAAATTCTCGAGCGCCCATGCTTCATTCTCAGCGAAGTGGGAATAAACGTACTGATGCCGTTCAGGATTGAAACGGAAGATGGATGTATTTCCAACTCGCCCATCTCTACCGGGCAAGTACTTGGCCCTTCGTTTTTCCAGCCAATCCTGAATCACACAGAACTTACCGGGTGCAAAGGTGAAGAAGTCATCCATCGATCCTGTGATCACAATATCCAGATCGAGGAACAGCGTGTCACCCTGAAGGTTGGCCAACCCAGGTTGGAATAGACCAACCTTACGCCAGGTCGAGCCGCCCGGTCGGCGATCAAATTCGACTTCGTCGAACGGCGTCACTGGCAAAGGCAGTGCCTCCACCTCGTCCCGAAGCCCGGAAGAATCATCAGTCAGGCAGATGAATCGAACCGCACCTGACAGGTGTTCGCGAACGCCTTCATACAAGCGGTTCACATAGGCTCCGCCGTACTTCGAACCCCATTTGATGCACAGTATGTTCTTCGTCGTCATGACAACGCGTCTCCACAGGCGAAATCGAGAAGATGGACACGGTATAGTCCCTGAATTCACGATTTCGACCAAGACCAGTTTTCTGAGGCCAGTCAAAACGCCTGAGACCGCGAAAAAGCGGAATTCCGCCACACTTGCAACCGACGCCCGCCGAAGAGGAAATAAAGTATTTTTTTAATTCACCACAATCCGGATTGGCAGAACGGCCCCGTGTACGTTGACGCCCGCTGCAAAACACACCAACCAACTTCCCTTGTCTTCCATCACCCAACTCTGGGCAAACACCACAAAAGAGCCTGATTCCGGTTACTGAAATCAAGCATTGCGTTCATCCACAATGGGTACGTCAAACCCCTCAATGGCGTTATCAAGCAACTTCAAACGCTCCACGGCGGCGGCGATTCGAATCCCCCGACGTTTTGCAGAGCCGCGTGTCTCACGAATCGTATTTCCCGCTAACAGGGTATCCTTTGTGTTACCGCGGATATCAATTGCGATACCATCCTCTTCGCCGCTATCGATGATCCGGTTGTTTTCCAACACATTGCGATTGGCCCAAAAATCCTGACCACGTGAATCATCACGAAACAGTACCCCCTCTTTTCCGCTTCGAGCGATATCATTGTCTCGCATCAGGTTATCGGTATCACTGTGACCAATCGACATCCCCTGTGACCGATTCCCATGCATCCGGTTCTGTTCGGCGAGTCCGTGCTTGACTCCCCAGCACCAGAACAGGCCGATGTTGTTATTTTCCAGCAGGTTACCTCGCATGATCGGTCGCTGCGAACCGGACCCTGGATGCAAGCCATTCCCCTGATTGCCGTGAACATGGCACTTTTCTACATGAATATCATGGCAAATTTGAAAACTGATTCCGTCTCCGTTGTAATTACGTGATTCAACGTTACGTATTTGAAATCGTTTGCAATCCTGCAGAAAAATATTCCCGCCATAATTGCCATTCAAGTTGGCACTGTTGGCACGATTACCATCGAGGCAAAGATCCTCGATAACAACATCAGAGCAATTCTCGCTCGTTAGAAGAGGAAACAATGACGCGCAAGTTGGTTTTTCACTGACCCATAGGTTCTTGCGCAACCCCTTGTTCAACTTGAATCGTTTACCGGCACGCGCAACAAGTGTTCGCTTGATGACTTGGGCACCCCCGTGATGTGGATTGCTTCCGACAAGGGTGACTCCATCACCAACTCGAAAGTCAGCTGCGTCTTCCAAAGTGATTTCCTGATCGTACCAATCAGAATCTGCAGCCAAGGCCACCTTTTGCGATGGAATCTTTGTCAGAACCGTTTCCTCACCGCACCCTCTCAAATGGATTCCTGATGGCAAGTGGATTGCATTCCGCAATCGAAAAACTCCCACGCCCACTTTGACAGTACCACCCCCAAGTCGCGCGACATAATCCACAGCAGCCTGAATAGCCTTATCGTCTTGACCAACAACATCGCCTTTTTCTTTCCCCACTGTAACAGTCAATTTATCTGCCCAGACGACACGCTCGCGATCATCGCCATCAACGGCCCGGTTGCCCTCCGTTCTGTCTTGCGGAAACATCGCTTCGATTCGCCTTCCACCAGCAAGGAAACCGACACCAAGGCAGGCAAGCATTTTTCTTCTGGAAACTGACATCATTGATTTCATCTCAACAGAGCCAAACATCTGGAAACCGAGCGTTTCCACGTCATGGACAATGGAACCACATTCCCCAGTTTACATTTCCCAGCCAGTTGCGGGGCGACGCACGAATTATGGAGAAAAACTGGCAAAGAAGTTCAGAAAAGGATGTCGCAGGATCCATTTCCAGAGGCAGATTTGACCCTGCTTCGGCTACAATGAAAATCCGCCCGTGCAATGGGAATCAGGCAAGCCCATGCAACTCCCACCACACGGTTCCTCTACAAGTCAAAGTCA
>JAPOKD010000625.1 GCA_029977825.1 Planctomycetota bacterium
CTAAAAAAGTGTCTTGTTTCGAAAGATAGCCAGCAGTGATGCTGCATAGCAGCGAGGCCGGCGTCATACGGATTCACATGAAGTGGCAGCAATTGGTTGCGGCTCCCAGTTGCCGGGTTGATGACGCCGTAGCACAGGGGGCAAATGTTAACGTGGCTTCATGGGCGGTATCTGGTGCTGTCATGTACGTGGCCGAGTAAGCCGTCATGTGCCGAGTGGCTTTTTGTCGCCCTGTTTTATCGCCCCGTGTGGTGAAACATCACGTGAAACCGAAGGAATTCGGCAACCGCTTCCTCTCTGGACCCATGCAGGCAAATTCCAGTACTGTCCCACTGCCACGCATAAACACGTTATGCGGAAGACAAGGGCGAGGGATTGTAAATGCAATTATTGATGCGCTATCGAGACTTGGTGCTACCATTGGGCATCATTGGTTGCTTGGTGGTGATCCTCGTTCCATTGCCACCCTTGCTGATGGACATGCTGTTGGCCGCCAACATCACAGTTGGTGTGATTGTGTTGCTGACTACGGTCTATGTCGCAACTCCTCTGGAATTCAGCATCTTTCCTTCCTTATTGCTAGCAACAACTCTGGCTCGTTTGGTGCTGAATGTAGCCACGACGCGATTGATTTTGACCGGTGCCGATTCACGTGGCATGGGTGCAGCTGGTGGTGTCATTAAGAGCTTCGGCGAATTTGTTGCCGGTGACAGGATTGAAGTAGGTTTGATCATTTTTGTGATCATTGTGCTGATCCAATTCATCGTGATTACCAAGGGTGCTACAAGAATTAGTGAGGTTGCCGCCAGATTCGCATTGGATGGAATGCCTGGTCGCCAAATGGCCATCGATGCTGACTTGAATGCTGGCCTGATCGATGAGAAAGAGGCGCAGCACCGTCGTCAGGAAATAAATGCCCAAGCTGACTTTTATGGAGCGATGGATGGTGCCAGTAAGTTCGTTCGAGGGGATGCCATCGCTGGTATTGTGATCACGATCGTGAACGTCATTGGTGGTTTGTACATCGGGGTAATGCAAGCTGGGATGACATTCACGGAGGCGGGAGCACTTTTTACCAAGCTGACGATTGGTGATGGCTTGGTCAGTCAGGTGCCTGCTTTGCTGATTTCGCTAGCCGCGGGTCTGTTGGTAACCCGAAGTGCTCAAAAGGCTAATTTGCCAGTCCAGTTTTTGCAGCAACTGTTGGGGAATCCCAAGGCTTTGGCAGTCGCTGGTGGTTTTCTCACGCTTTTGATCGTGACAAACCTGCCTGCAATTCCAATGGCAACGCTTGGGTTGGGGTGCATTGGTTTAGCTGTCGTGATGAATCGACAGACGGTACGACGTCAGGACGCAGAGGCAGAACAGGCTGAGGCTGAAAAGGCTGAGGCGGCAGCACCACCACCAAAGCGAGTTGAGGATTTTCTCACTATCGATCCGATGGAAATTTCAATCGGCTTGGGATTGTTGGGGTTAGCGGACCCGAGTCGCGGGGGTGATCTGATGCAGCGGATCACTGGTGTTCGAAATGCCGTTGCGGCGGACCTTGGCATCATTCTCCCCAAGGTCAGAGTGCGCGATGAAATGACGCTCGGGGAGCTTGACTATGAAATTCGGATCGAAGGGAGTCAGGTTGCAAAAGCAACTTTGCTACCAAATCAATTGCTGGCAATCGATAGTGGCCATACGACAGGAGTCATAGAGGGACAGCCGACCCGCGATCCTACCTTTGGTGAGCCTGCCGTCTGGATTGACCCCATGAGGCGTGAGCAAGCAGCAATTTACGGGTATATGACGGTGGAGCCTGGTGCAGTCATGGCCACACACCTTCAAGAAATTTCAAAGCGACATGCTGATGAATTGCTTTCGAGAGATGCGACGAAACATCTAATCGATGAATTGAAGGAAGCTTCGCCCACGGTGGTGGATGAGCTGATTCCGGGCGTCATGAAGATTAGCGAAGTCCAGCAAGTGTTGCATTTGCTGCTGAAGGAAGACATTCCTATTCGCCAGTTGGGCATCATTTTAGAAACGCTCGGTGATTTTGCCGGTCGTACAAAGGACGCTGTCTGGTTGTGCGAGTACGTACGGCATCGACTTGCACGCACAATCTCTTCTCGATACCGCGATGCTGAGGGGCGTTTACACGTGCTTGCCTTGGATCCCGCCATGGAAGACCGCATTGCGGCGGGCATTGAGCACACAGAACGAGGTTTATTTGTCCGAATGAGCCCTTCTGCCGTAGACCTCACTTGCGAGAAAATTCAAGAAGGGGTTAAGAAGCTTGTTACAGCGGGTCATCCACCTGTCGTATTAGTGAGTCCGAGAATCCGACCAGGGTTGAGACAAATCACAAATGCTTCAATGCCTCGCTTAAAAGTCTTGTCTTACAACGAGATCACCCAGGACACAAAAATCGAATCCTACGGTGTGATTAGTGATCAATGACTTTTGCACCCTTCAATGACAACAATCCGAATCAGCTGAGAGAAAACAAGTCCGCTATGCACATTCGCACTTTTCGAGCCGCAAACTTGCAGGAGGCCCTGGAGAAGATACGTCAACAGATGGGGTCTGAGGCTGCTGTTCTGCATACTCGGCAGGTGCGTGATGGTTGGATGGGATGGCTTGGTCGAACGTATGTCGAGGTGACTGCTGGATTGCGTGATGCAGAAGGCAGCAATTCACCCAATTCAGACACACAGTGCATTGACTCACGGGCAGTGCCGGAGCTGGAGTCCCGGCTTGCGGTCAAAGATGTCGCGTCACTGGCAGATCCAGCTTTGCCACTGCAATTGCAGGCCTACCAGATGGAATTGCTCTCGGCTGGAGTCGATACGGACATTGTCGATCGATGGCTCAACACAACGGTCGGTTTTGCGGAAAGCATGGGGGAAGTGGCGAGTGGCCCAATGTCTGCGGGAACACCTTGGTTAGAGCATCTTCAGCGAACAGTGCTCAGGGAGTTGCGTATTGGCAGTCCCATATTGACGCATCCCGGAGAAAGACGAGTTGTTGCGCTGGTGGGGCCCACTGGCGTCGGAAAAACCACAACCGTGGCAAAGCTTGCCGCTGGATTTCGTATTGAGGCAAGACGTCGAGTGGGTTTGCTAACCATTGACACTTTCAGAATCGCAGCCGTCCAGCAGTTGAAGGCGTATGCCGAGATCATGGACTTACCTATGCAGGTTGTTGAAAAGCCTGGCGAAATGCAGCAAGCTCTGGATCGACTGGGCGATGTTGACCTCGTGTTGATTGATACAGCCGGGCGAAGCCCCAAGAGTGACGCCAGAATTGACCAACTGGTGGAGCTGCTCAGAAGCGCGCAACCCGACGAAACGCACTTGGTATTGAATGCGACGAGCTCTGCTTCGGCAACGCGATTGGCGCTTCAAGGATTCGCTCCGGTACGTCCCACCGCGGCGATACTTACCAAGTTGGACGAGGCCCCAAATACAGTTGGAGTGCTTTCAACGCTCGCCAGTAGCGAGCAATACAGCGGAATCCCGTTGAGTTACATTACCAATGGTCAGCAGGTTCCCGATGACATTGCCCCTGCTGACGCAGAGATGTTGATGTCCCGCTTGTTGACGACGAAGGTTTCAGTTTCAACTTTAAACGCAGCATAAAATAAAAAAAGAGCTAATGTACTGTGCGTCAGTTCGCCGATGACAGAAAGGAAGCGGCCCGCGCTGAACGAAAACGACTTGAGCGTAATCTTTCAGTGACCGGTTGCTTAACTTAGGAAATATACTCGCTTGCAACTCATTTCACCCATCAAACCTTGTTCCGCAGTTTCGCAGCCTCACTTGGTGCACTCGCAATGGGATTGGTCGCTTTACGCGGCGCAGTTCTCAGTGAACCTGCAGGTAGCGTTGTGTTGGAGGCAATCACAGCCATGGCAGTCTTTGCTGTTCTGGGTGGGTTGGTTGGATGGGTCGCAGACACATTGGTCCGCGATGCAGTCGAGCAAGCGTTTCGTAATCGTGTTGAATGGTACCGAGAGGCGCTAAGCGACGCGGGATTAATTGAAGAAGGTTCGAAGCGTGACTGAGGGATAGAAA
>JAPOKD010000359.1 GCA_029977825.1 Planctomycetota bacterium
ACATTCAACCCGATCCCGCTGGATGAGAAGCGAGTAAAGGCCCTTTATCAATCCGTTGCCTGAGGAAAAATCCTTACGCGGACGGGGGGGATTCCGGCAAATTTGCGGTTTGCGCGGAAGTCAGCCACAATGGATTCAGGACAAGAGGTCCTACACTCATCTTTTAATCCTCTCGAACGAGGTTTTGCCTAGTCATGTCGTCTGCTACCGAAGGAACCACACCCCCCAGCACCACTCCATCTCAGACCGGACACGGCGAGGGTGGACGGTGGAAACAGGTACGATTCGAAGAACTGAGCCCTATCCCCATGGACGACGTCCGTGCGGAGGAGCCCAAAACGACGGTCAAGTCGACATCAGTTCCACACCCAAAGGTCCGTCTTGAACGGCGACAGCAACTGGAGCATCATCTCAAATCGAGTCCAACGGATCTTGATGCATTCATGGAACTTGGACGTATCTATCGAGCGGATGATCGAGCGCTTGAGGCAAAACGCATCTTTGAACAGGCCAGGCAGATTTTCCCGGAAGACCAGGAGTTGCTCTGGGAATACGAAGAAGCTGTTCTTGCTCGCTCCTTGCAGCAATATCGTGAAGTGAACGATCTGGCTGCACGACTTGATACTCTTGAAACAGAGAGAGAGTTGAAACGTAGTCAGCACGACTGGGCACGGCGACGCATCGAGGTATGCAGAGCGAGGCTTACGCGGAACCCAAGTCTGCATCAATTGAAGGTCGCGATGGCTGAAGCCATGTACGATGCGGAAATGTATGAAGATGCGATCGCAACGCTGGAACCAGTTCTTGATCAAGACACACTGTCCCCAATAGCCTACCTGATCAAAGGTCGCTGCTTGCTTGCCTCTGGCAACCACTTGCAGGCAATGGTGGCTCTGCGTGCAGTCGCTTTACGAAGAGCAGTAGTGGCGCCGCTTAAAACCCGAATTGTCGCATTGAAACTTCTGTGCGAAACAGCTGAAAAAGTTGGCGTGACCCTCACGCTGGCCAAGTACCAACAACATCTTTCCCAAGCCGAAGGCGAACTGGCTCAAAACATTGCGGCAAGCAAATAGGTCAGACATCATTTCCACCCATTACGCACAAGAAGCCATCCATGAACCAAGCCATCGCCGACCCTGAACAGCTAAGACAGTTTGCTGCACATCTTCATCGGTTCACGGAAGAGATTAAAAATCTGTCAAGTAATTTGTCCGGACACATGAATCAATTGGAACAGACATGGCGAGATGAGCAGCAACGGAAATTCGTTGAAGATTTCAATTCCCAGATGCAGCAAATGGGACGATTAATCAAGGCAAGTGAAGAACACGTTCCCTATCTGCTTCGCAAGGCAGAGCAAATCGACGCTTATCTGGGACGTTGATTCGAGTGGCAAAAAGTAACGTCCGAAGTATCGAATCACTGGAAGCATTCCATGCTGGGCTAACACGCTTATCCAGTGACTGGGGGAAATCAGTCCAAGAGATAAGGATGCTCGTCCAAAGGGCGGAAACGCATTTTAGCGAGGATCGCCCACGTTACTGGAAGCACCAGACGCAGCTTGCCGCGCGTGCTTTGAACGAAGCAAAAGACAACTTGGCTCAAAAGCGAGCGGCAACCCGCCCTGCTGACCGCCCAGCTGCTACCGAAGCTTCTCGGCAGGTACAAAAGATGGAGCGTCGTCTGAGAGACTGTGAATTGAAGCAAAAACAGGCCAAGGCGTGGTCAATTGAAATCTCCCATCAATGTGATCAGCTTCTTGGACCGCTGGCAGATGTAGCGGAACACTGTGAATTACTGTTACCCGCAGCTGCAAATGAGCTTCGACAGATGATCACCGAGCTGGAGAAGTACACCGAGCAAGCAAAGCGAGATAACTGACAGAGATTCGGATACTTCTACGCTTTTCAGCGGTCTCAAAATGGATCAAACTCATAGCCCTGTGACAGATGCTCGGGAATCACATTCCTTTCTCACCATTGGATAGGCACACCACGTGCATAAGAATCCAATTGCCCCCATCGTGAATCGTTCATTTATGACCACTGCAAATCTCAACATCTTCGATCGACTCAGCAACCACCGCGGCTCTCCAACCGAAATGCTGGACGAAATGGTGTCGCATTTCCGGGAGGCCCGCAGCCCGATGGAATTGTTCGAAGCACTGAAAATGCGGATTCGGGATCAATTAGGTTTACCACTGGTCTCGAGTGAAAATGAGCCATCGCGACCCGAAGATGTTGAGCGCCAACTCGAAGTAGGACTATTGGATGCATGCCGAGAAGCAGGCACGATGTTGATCGAAGACGGCAGGGTCGGGGAAGGCTGGATGTACCTCCGCCCGACTGGTGACATACAGCTTGCGAAGGATCTGATCTCAAAGATTGAAATTACCGAAGACAATTATGAGGACATGATTCAGGTACTGCTGCATGAGGGGATCGATGTCGCACGGGGCTATCAGGCAGTGCTTGATCAGCAAGGAACCTGCAACAGCATTACACTCTACGAGCAGGCCTTGCAAAATCGCAGTAAAACTGATCAACGAGCAGCGGCACGCTGCCTACTGAATCATCTCCACAGTGAACTCTGCGAACTGGTACGTGGTGATATCGCTCGACGCGAAGCCCCAGCAGGGGACGATGAGACACTGGCCGAGATGATCGAGAAGCGACGCTGGATTCTGTCAGATGGAGGCTATCATCTCGATACGACGCACCTATCATCAACCGTCCGGATCGCAACTGTTCTGCAAGACGAGGACAGCTTGAGGAAAGCTTGGGAACTGACACAATATGGTCGGCGTCTGCACCATCAGTTCCAGTATCCAGGTGACGAACCGTTTGTTGATTTCTATCCCGCTTACACAACATTCTATGCGATTCTGCTGGGCGAGAATGTCGACGCTGGACTGAAGGTATTCGAACGCAAAGCACGGTCAGTCGACACCACTGAGCACGGAACGGCGGCGGGGGAAACTTACGTTGATCTGCTCGATCGAACTGGACGCCATCAAGAGGCCATCGACATCGCTATTGAACTCGCTCCCAAAGATCTGCCCCCGCAAAGAATTGTTCCGAGTTTGATTGAAATTGCTTCTCGAATACCGGAAACAAGCTCTCAAAACGGCTGGCAATCCATCTTGGAATATTGTCGCAAGCACAACGACATTTTGGGCTATGCTGCTGTACTTCATGCATCTGGAACAGAGGCAAGCTAAGTCGTGCATCTCAGAGATACATGCCAACAAAGCCATCGGTTGAATCACTCTGGGCCTGAATGGCCTTGATGCGTGCCTCCGTCTGAGCCAAGTCTCCGGCAGCGATATAGCGATCAAACTCGACGAGTACGGCATGCTGAACGCTCTCGGACAGGAACCCGACAACGGGGGCACTCAACCATCCGCACGTCTCATCATCCAATTTCACGCTTACGTCGATGGCCTTGGTCGCCTGATCGTTCTCACCCGTCATCACGGTACCTTCGAACTCAAAGCTGACTCGACCACAACCGGGATCATTGGTCAGATGGTAGGTGCATCGACCTCGATGCAGGTAGTAGGTGTTGTGAGAACCATGTTTCGCCATCGCTTCCTTCACTCGCAAGACAAACTGCTCATACACCGGTGAAGCATCGATAGGAACATCCAACCGCGTCACACTACGAAGCGGCAGGCAATCAAACTCTATCTCTACCCATTGACCGGCCATTTTCGCCCCCAGAATGCAAATTGAAATTGGCGATTTGATATTAAGACGACGAAACGCCAACCGCAAAGCAGGGTTAACGCCGCGTACCAGAGCAGTCTAACCAAAACCGCAGACGATCGCGATGGAGATCCCAAAGAAGCCAACATCCCACATGGTTGGTGCATCACTAAGGCACTTATCCCCACCTCGCCAAACGCAGTTCCGGGCCCATCGCGAGTCCGGCAAATATCTCTTGCAGAAAAATCATCATTTCAGCCGAAAAGACCGATAGGTCTCTGCGAACCCTCCTGAAAGAGGCATGACAATCAGGTCACGCTGTCCAGCGCAGACTCGGTCCACGCGTTCACTCCGCAGCCTGTCGGAGAAGCTGCTGCGGCCCAACTGCTGCGGCCCAAGGAATAAGGACTAAGGAGTCCTTGTGAGAGCATCGAGCTGTCGCTCGATCTTCAGGTGTTTCTGTTCGATCTGCTGCTCTAGTTCAGCGTTCTCCTGTTCAAGCCGGTTCAGCTCAGTAACCATAGCCTGTAGTTCCGCCATGATCTTTCCCTTATATTCGCTGATCGACTCTTTCTCGAGGCGAAACTGGTCCCGATCCTGCTCCAACTTTAACTTGGCTTCCTGATTGGCAACCAACAATTGGTCCGTTCTGCTGATTGCTTCCTGCAGCAGGGCCTGCTCCGCTGTAAGCTCTACCTTCTTGTCGGCTAGCGACATCAGGTTCAACCGAATACGACGCAATACAAACCCATAGTCATTGAGTGGACGCAAAAAGAAGGTCCCTAATTCCTCAGCAACACCTTGATCAATTAATTCTTGTGCACCCTCACTCTTGAGCAAGAGTTTTTCACCCTTCTTAACCAGGATGAAACCATCATCAGCTCCATGCTGTAAGGCCGCGTCAAGAGCCCTACCGTTGCCATCGAAGAAACCACCATCTTCCAAGGTTCGTTCATCTTTGCTATCCACCTCGATTCGGTGGTTCTGGGTAAATTGCAATTCGACCCATTTCGTTGCTGGGGCATCATCTGGCTTAGAGGCTCTGCCGTCCTCAAGATAAGCCGCCAATGTTTCATCAGATGCGTCCTTGAGCTCCTGTCTCACTAGTTCCTCATCAACCGCTCCTAGACAATTCTTGTCGTCTGCTTCGCTGAATGGTTTGATGAAGGGCACATGACCGTCAGGAGGCAACAGCTCACACAACAACCAACTACGGGCTTTGCCATCATTAATGTACTGCAGCTGGTAATCTTCGAGCCTGCCCGTGGGAACCAGCGTTACCTGATTGGGATCGCTTGCCTGAACAATGAACTCGCCAAGGTACTCTTCCAGTACTTCATTGCCGTCGGGATCAGCAACTTCGGAAAAACCATAGACCAGTGTCTCGGCCGGTACCAAGGGCTGTGCGTTACCCGCGGGTGCAGCGGGTTGCCCATCGAGATTGTTAACGGGGGGCGCACCAAGGGAAATCGACACAGGTTTTTGCAGATTGGCATTTTTCAACTGTAAGTTCCGCCAGCGGCGTCCAGCCTCAATTGCCAATGAAGAAAGTTCGCTTTGCAGGTCGATCAACCCTCCACTGCGAGATGCCTCCGCACCAACCGCTTCTCCCAAGGTGACGTCCAGTGTCTCGGCTTTGACGTCCGCAAGTTGTTGCTCGAGTGATTCAAGCACTTCGTGCCAGGCAGTTCGACTGCGGAGCACACCTGCAGTTGGAAACAGAAACACAATTGCAAGCAACATTGTGAACACGATTGCCACAATGTTGAACCAGCGCCAATTCGAGGCCGCTTTCCAAACAACGACAGCAAAGCTGACCAGTAATACAAACAGCACGCTGGCGAGAATTATGTCGGGAAGACTCATGTTCGCTTTGCAATCATCACGGCAAGAGATGGAGGTACATCTTCTGAATCGGCATCAGCACACCCGTATCAACGCACTGTTTCTCAGAGGAGTGGCAAAAAGTGCCTATAAAAGATAGTAAGTTGGGCTATTTGTAACGTCAAGGATTTCTCGGCTTCCACCGTAAAAGAGTAATTATTTTGCTGCCAAGATCCGTCTCCCACGCCTAGAGCTGCTCTGACAGCTTTCTCAGAACCGGTAAAACCGTCAAATTTTTCCCAGTCAACATGTGCCGACACTCTTTCTAAGCCTCGAATGTATCGGGGGGGGGCATATTGCTGGAGTAATCCACCGAACCGGTCGAACTGGTTAAAAGCGCGGATGTGTACATCCACTTTTAGCAATCCTCATTAACCTGAAGAATTGTACAGTTTTGGCGGTCATACGACTTATGAAACCAACTCAGCGA
>JAPOKD010000786.1 GCA_029977825.1 Planctomycetota bacterium
AAAAATAACCGATCGCATGAAGTTTCCATCGGTCAGATAAGGAGATGCGATCAATAGGCGACCGGAAAGATTGGTTGTCATCGGGCATTTCCGAAATAAAGAGAATCATTTGGATTGGTTGTAATGCCATTCACTGATCGCATGCTGTTGCCGTTCGTTTCAGTCAGTTTTAAATGCAAGTTTATCAGCATGCGAGGTCTGTTGGAGCACGCGTCTCGTTACTGCGGTGGTGGAGCGACTGCAGCGTTGGATTTGAATCCGGTAGGACTTGATCGAGGACATCGAGTTTAAAAACAATTCGCCGTAGCTGGTAGCGATTTGCGGTCAGCCTTGCAGAAACTGAAGCCAACACCTGGGAATTCATCATCCGTTGTTTTTTTGCAGTCTCAATATCTTGTGTCAGGAATTGACGGGTTGATCGTTCCTAAGGTTGGTTGCGTGTCAGTCGGGTTTGGCAAGATTGATTTGCGTTGCGTGTTACGACTCAAATTGGCGGTTGGTACTTGGCTCCCAGTTGGTGCGGTTCATCAGCTGATTACCGTCGTCAGCAGCTGGGGATCGCATAGGTGTGTTCAGACGTCTGAACCGCCTACTGTGAAAGTTGATCTTGCCACAGGCAACCAGCCCATGAAAGTCCCACGCCGAAACCAACCAGCATGTTCACTGATTCGGCGGTAATTTCGCCGCGTCGTCTCAGTCGGTCGATGAGGATCGGGAGAGTGCAGGAAACAGTATTGCCGATATCCGCCAAGTCGATTGGCAGCCGGTCGGGTGCGACATCCATTCGGGTCCGCAGTTGATCGAGCATTTTCCAGGTTGCTTGATGCATCAGATACTTATCAATATCAGACTCAGTCATCTGGTTCGCGGATAAGATTTCGTTGACAAGTCGGGGGATGGCCTCGACCGTGAAATTGATCAGGCTGGGACCGTCCATGTACAACCGGCTCTTCCAGCGTTTTCTGTGTCTTGGTTTGATTGCATGCTCAGGAGCCCGTTGGCCACCGTCCGCCACCAGAAGCATGTCCCCGCCACTGCCATCGCTTCCAAATTGGAAACCACGCAAAGTCTGCTGCTCGGAACCATTGACCAGGGTGGCAGTTGCTCCATCACCAAAAATGGTCCGCAAGCTCCTGTCGTCTTCGTCGATGTACTTGCTGTAGGTCTCCGCGGTCAGTAACAGGATATTTCTGGCTGCACCCGATTGGATCAGGCCATCCGCGATGGCCAAGCCGTACACATAACCGCTGCAACCGAGGTTGAAGTCCATGGCACCACAACTGGTTTTGAGCCCCAGCCGATCTTGGATCAGGCAGGCTGTGGTTGGTAGCGGATAATCCGGAGTCTGGGTGCAGAGCAACAGAAAATCAATCGACTCGGCTTGGATTGACTCCTCGTCGAACAGCTTTTGCGCGGCTTTGACAGCAAGATCACTGGCGGTTTCTTCGGGAGCAGCGATATGTCTTTGACGGATGCCGGTCTTTTCCTCGATCAGGGCGAGGTCCCAACGCGGAAACTGCTTTTGCAGCATTTCGTTGGTTTCCACTCTTTCAGGAAGGTGGATCGCGATGGGGCCAAGTTGAGCGTAAGGCACGGTCAGTCCGGTTCCAAGTGTCGTGGACGCCAAAGCGTCGTGCTCCAAGTAGTCTGCCAAGAGGCTGTGTTCACCAGAGGGCTGAAGCTACCAGAGGGCCGAGTCTACCAAACCGCTGAGTCTACCAAAGAGCTAAGCCTGAATGGAATCGCTCAAAATTCGCTGGAGAACGATGACAGCAGCCCCAGTGGCTCATTCGACCAACGATTCCAGAGAATCTCGTGGTTTGCCCACGAATGCTGGTAATGGATGCCGAGGGCACACCCCGCCTTTCCGGGGCCGAAATCATAATGCAAGAGAGCGGCTGATGGGATTCGAACCCACGACAATCACGTTGGCAACGTGATGCTCTGCCAACTGAGCTACAGCCGCATGATCTATGCCAGATCGAGCAGAGATTATAGGCTGCAGGCTCAGCACGGCAAGGCCTGATTTGAAACCCAGTTTTCCTAACTCCCCGCTTGCCGATTTTACGCTGTTGGGGATAGACTGGTGGGCTTCCGTGCGACTGCAGTCGGCGTCTGTCACCGCGTTCTTCGTGGCGGACCGAGTGCCAAGCCGCAGCACGAGACACCGGGAGGGTGCGTTGAGCGCATCACCCAGAAATTCCGCCCCGAGCGTTCGGGGCGGTTGATTAACCCAAAAACGTATAAGAAACCAAGGCCTGTCGCAGGATGTCCACCTCCACTGAGCCCCAGTCAGCTGAAAAACAGCCGATCCAACTCGAAGTCCAAGTCGAAAGCCCTCAAGCGTGTTTGCGAGAGGTCATCGTGACTATTCCGCAAGCCGAAGTACAGCGTTACCTGAAAGAGGCATATGACGAATTGGTGCCGGAGGCTCAGGTCCCTGGATTTCGCAGCGGTCGGGCACCACGCAAGCTCGTTGAAAAGCAATTCAAAGATCGCGTCACCGATCAGGTCAAGGGTTCCTTGCTGATGGACAGTCTTGGTCAAGTCACTGACTCGCAAGACTTTTCCGCAATCGGCGAGCCTGACTTCGACTACAACTCGATTAATATTCCGGAAACTGGCGACTTCAAGTACCAGTTCCAGATTGAGGTGCGACCCAATTTTGATACGCCCACATGGAAAGGTGTTGAACTCACCAAGCCAGTTGAGGAAATCACTGACGAAGATGTGCAGGAAGCTCTCGATCGAGTCCTCGCCAAGTATGCCTCACTTGAAGCGACTGATGAGCCAGCAGCACTTGGCGACAAACTGCTTCTGACCGCAAAGTTCGAGCATGGTGACAATGTGCTTTCCGAGATGGAAGAAGAGAAGGTCACGCTTGAATCACGGTTGAGCTTCTCTGACGGCGTCTGCCAAGGTTTCGGGGATCTCATGGTTGGTGCCAAAGAAGGTGATACGAAGACCGGAAAGGTGACCGTTGCCGATGGCGTCGACGATGAGGAAATGCGAGGCACCGAAATCGACGTGACGTTCCACGTCGTCGAGGTGATGAAGCGAGAGAATCCAGAGTTGACACCGGCATTCCTTGAAGAACTGGGTGATTTTGAATCTGAGGAAGAACTCAGAGACTTTGTTCGGGACTCGCTCACGCGGCAGGCTGATTACCGAACCCAGCAGGAACTGCGCAAAGCCGTCGTCAGTTTGCTGGCGGATTCCGCAAGCTTTGAATTGCCAGAAAGTCTGGTTAAGCGTCAGACGATGAGAGAGCTTGAGCGTAAAGTGCTTGAGTTGCGAAGAAGTGGTTTTGATGAAGA
>JAPOKD010000553.1 GCA_029977825.1 Planctomycetota bacterium
CGGTAAGCCCGATGCGCTTCCTGCAGCACCTTTGCATCATTCAGGCCCTCGTTTCGCCCCATCCAAAAACGGAAAGCATGTCGAACAAAAACCTGCTCAACTCGCTCGCTTGAAGCCAACTTGTTGATTAAGTCAATCGCATTTTCCACTTCCCCATCAAGCGATGCATCGCCAGAATCAATGATTTCACCCGTTGTATCAACGGGTTCACCGATTTCAGTCTTACGATATAAACCAGCATGGTTGTACATTTCAAATGGTAGCCCCAGAGGATCCATCTTCTTGTGACAGGTCCAACAATACGTTTCTCTGGTAACACGCATCCGCTCCCGCAGCGTCTTGCCAGGCTCATCTGGCAGCATGGCGTCTACAGTGATCGGAACATCTGGGATTCCACCACCAAGTAATCGCTCGCGAATCCATCGACCACGACGAATGGCGTGATTGTCCATGGCATCAGAATGGGAAACGAGCCAAGTCGGATGACTGAGAATCCCACTTCGTTGATCTTGAGGTACTTCCGCCAAATTGCGGTCGGGCTTCATTGACCCATTCCCAAAACTTCGCCGACTGACGCGGGCATAAATTTTTGGACCACTCAGTTTGGCCGGGTCAACTTTGTGGTTCACGTTTGAGCGTTTTTTCTTCGGCGGCTTAGGTGGCTTTTTTCCTGGATTAGCCTTCAACCATGCTTCTTTTTCCGCAGCCTGCCGGGCCGCTAATTCGGCCGCTTCTTTCTTTTCTTTCGCAATCGAAGCCTTTTCTTCCTCTCGCGTGCGCCGTTGACCAAAATAAATATTATCACCCCGGCTTGCGACAACTTTACTCGTTGTCAGCAACTGCTTGAGTACATCTTTATCTTCATCAAGAATCAATTCAATCAGACGATCGGTGCTTGCTGTCCCGTCAAACATGGCCCGGTAATGACTTGTCCCGGCAGCTGCACCAGTTGCACCAAGAGCCTTGGTGTCTTTGCAAATGTAACCTGCCAGATCGTAATCAAAGTAATCCCGAAAAAACCTCAGCACCCTTGGTTTGCGCACGCTGTCATCTGCCAACATCCGTTCCACTTCACGTTTTACATCTGCTTTGGTTCTCATGCGTCCGTCGATGATTGCCTGACGCAACACTTCGTCTGGCTGGAGGTAGCTTAGCGCGTGGTTGACTGCCAAGCCCAATTCCCAATCCTGCAACATCACTCGTCCATGCCGATCTGGTTTTCCTTTTTCCACAAGTTCCGGCCGGAATAACGCATCACGATCCAAAAAGATTGACGACAGTCCAAGGACCATTCCCTCTTCTTTTCCAAGCTTGTCAACCGTTTGTTCAACGATAGTGACATACTCGTCTTCTTCAACCTTCTCCGGTGGTCGAAAACACAACGCCTCGAATAAAAACCTCACCGCCTCTCGCAAACTGTTGTCGGACGGTTCACTCGCTTCAAACAGCGTAGTGATGGGCGTCAAAGGACGCATCACTTTGGTACTGTAGACGATACTTGATGGTAGCCCGCGAATATCGCCTTTCATCCTGTCTGCAATTGAGGCCGGGTCGTCAGTTATCTGATACGGTTCAGCAATACTCAAAGGTCCTCGTGCCATGTAACGGATAAGATCTCCAGCAACGCCAAAAATCTGTGTGGCCTCGGCACTGTTTACTGTCGAGAAATCCGAATAGTTCTCCAAACCGTGTGTCCGCGGCGAGGAAAGAATGGTGGGAGTACTTTTGACGGCAGTCGCGTAAGCAACGGTTCCGCCTTGCCACTTGATAATACGATCTGTCCCGAAATAGATCTTCAACTCACCACCGTGATTCGTTGGGACAAAATCTCCCTGCGTCCGCAAACCTGGCTTCTGCGGATCAAATTCCGGCTCCTGATTGATCAACGCGTTGAGACGAGTCATGTGTTCCTGCGGGGTCACTCGCCAAATACGCGCGGGAGAAGACGTTGGAATCAACTTGATTTCAGGTGGCAACGACCCAAACAGCAGATCATGGTCAACAAAGTTACCTTTGTCAGGGTCAAGGTGCTCCTGAAACCCGCCCTTGCCACGCATCACGCGCTGAAGTTCAGCAACGATCCAATCTGAAAACTGCAGGCGTTCCACCACCTCAACATCCGAAGAATCACGGGGTGGCATCTCTTTCAGCGAAACCTGGGCCCAAACACTTTTCCAGACCGCTGAATTGACTTCATCAACCGGCCCCAACTCAGTCAACGAAAGATTACCTTCGGGATCTGAATCGCCGTGACAATCAACACAATGCGTAGCTAAAAACGGTTCCGCAAAACTCTTGAAACTCTTGTTGACTTTCTTGCCTGGGGTATAAGTCTCACCGAGTGCCAGAGAGCATAAACTCCACAACAACGTCGACACCCACACAACACTGAGCTTGCTCATATCATCAATTCTTTGACGGGACCGCTATCTACATCAAACTTCTTGGCCAGCTGTTCGCTCATGTTGAAGCGATCGACATTCTGACCGGCTGCCCTCAGGATTGATGTGTAGAGCGCATTGATGGGACGCTTGCCATCCAACTGGGTAAAGCAACCCGTCTTGAAAGCGCCATCACAATTTCCAAGCAACATCACCGGCCAATTCGCACCACTGGTGTGCTGCTTGTCGGCATTGTTGCTGGTATACACAATCAACGTGTTGTCCATCATGGTTCCATTGCCTTCTGGCACACTTTCCAGAGCTTCCATGATTCTTACCAGCATGCGGCTGTTGTACTGTCGAATCTTGACCCAAATTGGATTTCCGGCCTGATTCATGTGACCCAGATTGTGCCCTTGCTGTTCGACTCCGACACCCTTCCATGAACCGAAGATTTCGCCGCGTCCAGAGCCCAAAGTCAGCGTATTTGTGATTCCGGAAGTAACTGCTGAAATGCCGAGATCCAACAGAACATCATGCCAGTCAGTTTCAAATTCCGGGTTTGTATATCGATCATCGACCTCAGGCGCGAATTTCCGCAGATGATCCGAAACTCTATCCAGACGATCTCGTAATCCGTTCACGTCCTTGAAGCCCTGAACAAACTGCCCGTACCTCTGCTGGTCACTCGATGGAAGCGAATGCCCTTTAGCTGCGGCTAATCGCTCAATTTGATCGAACAGATTTGAACGCGCTTCATGTTGACGCTGAATATCTCCAGTCGAGATTCCCCCATACAGCATCTGATAAAGATGATTTGGATTTGAATACATGAAAATCGGTTGACCAGCACCACTTGCTGACAACGTCGCCAACGTGGGCTTGGCAGTCATATTTTCAAGTGAGTCCATACCAATGCAGAGATGCGGCAATAAGGTCTCCGGCAAGACCTTACTCAACTCGTAGTCAATCGTTGATCCACTTGGCGCAACACCATCACCTCCACGATAACCACCCAACGCACCAAAAAATGCACTGTGTGACGGGCTGGTATGAATGCCGTGCAAACCATTGATGATGTGCAACCGTTCTTTGTATGGCTCAAGAGCACTGATCGGTTCAGGCAGTTTGACTTTTGCCAATGAGCCACTTGTCTTCATACCTTCCGGAATGCAGGTCTTCGGATCAAACCCCTGATTCTGCATGAAGAAGATCACTCGTTTGGCAGACGAACCACCAATTGACGCACCAGGCTTTGTCCCTTCACCAGTCGATGAAGCCAGCAGGTTTTTCCCGGTCAGCGACGAAGTGAACGCGGCGCCGACGCCAGTTGCGACTCCTCGAAGCAGCTTTCTTCGGTTGAGCATGATCAATCTTTCAGCAAGATGGGCGTTGCGATTTCGGTGGGCAAACTAGCCAATGGAAATCTGGGACTTATCTGGATCTCGGTTGGCTGCAAAAACCCCAAACCGAATTGGACATGTGCAGCACATGTTTTGGCGGGCGAGCTTTCGCGCAAATCAAAAGTGAAATTGCTGAGCACAATTCCCATGTTATAGATGCACGAACAGGCTTGATTATTCTAATCCCACATCAAATTTGACGCAACTGATTCACTGCCAACACTTTATGGCAAATACAAGCTGACGCCTCGAGCTTTCGCCTGTATCAGTCCACCTCGGGTCCTGCACTTTTCATGTCTATCGGCATTTTCGAGTTGTTGATCGCCCTCAACTTCTAACGCTTTGGCTGATCCCCTTGCGGCTTGGCTCACGCCCTGGCGGGCCTCGGCCCAGTAATACAGTCCCTGGGTATCAATTGACAACACGGCTGCCGTCAGGGTTTGGTGACGTTTCGGATGAGATAGACGCCTCGTCCAACGCACCCGGAAATGCTGGATGAAGGCGATTGGTCCAATCGGGGAAAAAGAGACGCTTTTCCGCGGTAGCAGGAATATGCTTCGGCGATGAGGGAAATCGCTTCCCAGCGTGACGTGCGAGGAGACTTCGATCCGTGAAAGCAGCCATCAAGGCAACCAGATCTTTGACTTGCTGATCGGTGAGCTTCAGGTTGCCCATGTCTTCC
>JAPOKD010000750.1 GCA_029977825.1 Planctomycetota bacterium
CTGATGTTCGGTCAAAGATCGATGCTGGTAAGAAAGAACGCACCAATACGGAAAACGCACACACACGAAGCTCTCTCATAACACAATCCGTTGCCCCCCGTGAAATGCGCGTCCTGCCGCGTGGAAACTGGATGGACATGAGCGGCGAAGTCGTCACTCCCAATGTCCCGCATTTCCTTCCTCCGATCTCAAGCAAGCAGGAACGCAACAATCGCCTGGACCTTGCAAACTGGCTGACCTCAAAAAACAATCCACTCACAGCCCGTGTCTTTGTCAATCGCCTGTGGAAACTGTTCTTCGGAACAGGCCTCAGCAAAGTATTGGATGACATCGGTTCACAGGGCGAGTATCCCTCACACCCCGAGCTGCTTGATGCACTTGCACAAGAGTTCATTGACAGCGGGTGGAACATCAAGCACATGGTTCGTCTGATCGTGAACTCACAAACGTATCAGCAATCGTCCCTGCCACGCTCGGAGCTGGCCGATTCGGATCCATTCAACCGACTGCTGGCACGACAATCACGCTATCGCCTTGATGCCGAACTCATACGCGACAATGCACTCGCGGTTAGCGGACTGCTTGTGGATGAGATCGGTGGCCGCAGCGTTAAACCGTATCAGCCCGCCGGATTGTTGAGGCACTTGAATTTCCCAAGGCGTACGTACCAACAAGACTCCGGTACGGCCCAATATCGGCGCGGTGTCTATACGCACTGGCAACGACAGTTTCTACATCCTGCCATGAAATCGTTTGATGCTCCAGCACGCGAAGAATGTACTGCGGAACGCCCGCGTTCAAACACCCCACTGGCTGCTCTGGTACTGCTTAATGATCCCTCCTATGTTGAAGCCGCGAGAGTCTTTGCAGAGCAACTTTTATCAAGTGACATCAAGACCGATGAAGCAAGGATCACGCAGGCAATACGTCAAGCATTGAGCCGTGATCCAAATCAACAGGAAATCAAAATCCTGACTTCACTGATACAACAGCAGCGAAAGCATTATCAAGCCCACCCGGAAGCTGCCAAAGAACTGATCGCCGTAGGACTCGCTCCCGTGATTGATACACATGATCCTGTTGAAACGGCGGCTTTGCTGTCGGCAACAAGGGCCATCATGAACATGCACGAATTTATCACCCGCAATTGACTCACCTCCCACGTTTCAGCCACTGCTGGATTTAGAACATGAAAAATTCTCTCGCCAGTCACCTGTGTCGCCGTACCTTTCTGCGCCAAGGCTCCTACGGAATCGGCGCGACTGCACTGGCGGCCATGCTGGCCCCCAACCAAGCATCCGGTGCTGACGCGAACATCGAGGTTCCGAAGTGGGATGGGATCTATCCAGTGAAGAAGGGCGAAGGACGTATCAAACGCGTGATACACCTGTGCATGGCCGGCGGTCCATCCCATCTGGAAACCCTCGACCCTAAACCTGAACTGGGCAAGATGGATGGCAAGCCGATGCCCAAGTCTTATACCGAAGGCAAACAAATCGCGCAATTGCAGGGCCAAGCCAACAACCTGAAGTGTCTGGGACCGCAACACGAATTCAAACGATACGGTAAATCAGGACTGGAAATCAGCTCTATCCTGCCCGAGATCGGTTCCATCGCCGACGATATCTGTGTCATCCGATCGATGCAGACCGATCAGATCAATCACGACCCGGCACACACGCTGATGAACACCGGCACTTCCATTCCCGGGCGTCCTTCGATGGGATCATGGTTGCTCTATGGGTTGGGGAGTGAATGCGACAACCTTCCTGGCTACGTTGTGCTGACTTCGGTCGGAGGTGGGCAGTCGCAACCGATCGCCGCTCGCCAATGGCACAGTGGTTTCCTGCCAAGCCGTTTTCAAGGAGTTGAATTCCGTTCGCAGGGCGATCCTGTCCTGTATGTGAACAGCCCCAAAGGAGTGGACCTTAAAAGTCAGCGCGAAGTGATTCGTGCGGTACAGTCGCTTAACGATGTCGGCAATACGATCTACCAGGATCCCGAAATCGCGACGCGAATTGCGCAGTATGAACTTGCATTCAAAATGCAGACATCAACTCCTGAATTGATGGACCTGTCCAACGAGCCACAACACATCCTTGACCTTTATGGCACGAAGGGTGGAGATGGCTCATTCGCGTCCAACTGTCTACTGGCACGAAGACTTGCTGAACGCGGCGTCCGGTTCATTCAGCTTTACCATCGTGGCTGGGACCACCATGGCGGCATCAAAGGTGGTTCTCAGACAACTGCAAAGTTCGTTGACAAAGGGACAGCCGCACTGGTCAAGGACCTGAAACAGAGAGGGATGCTGGATGAGACCTTGATCATCTGGGGCGGAGAATTTGGACGCACTCCGATGGCTCAGGGCTCTGGACGAGACCACCATATCATGGGCTTCTCGTGCTGGATGGCGGGCGGCGGAATCAAGCCGGGCTTTTCCTGGGGAGCCACAGATGAACTCGGCTACAGCGCCGTGGAAAACAAAGTCCATGTCCACGACCTGCACGCCACCATGCTGCATCTGTTCGGGATCGACCACAAACGCCTGACCTACCGATTCCAAGGTCGCGACTTCCGACTGACTGACGTTCACGGAAACATCGTCAAAGAGATTCTGGCCTGACCCACACCCAAAAAAACCGACCACCATCAGACAGCAACAGAGCCGGCGGCACGATTCAGTCTCCCTGCGGAATCCAACTGACATCGAAGACCATCACCGCAGACTCACCAGCACTACCTGATCATGTGAGCCAGCACAGTTCGTGGTCCCGAGCGTTCTTCGGCGGCCTTATCCAAATCTTCTGTCCAATCCTTGGCGTCCACCCGTACTTTCGCCAGCAAGTGCGGATGCCTCGGCGCCACAGCAAGCTGCTTTTTCAAATCCCGTGCGGGAGCAATTAACGTTCCTGGACGTCGCTTGCTCTTGAAGGTCGCCTCGTTCCACCGTGGAAAAGCGATAGTCATGACAGGCGCCCCTGCCAATTCCTGCAAAGAGTACAGCTGTAGGGTTCGACAACCTGGAAAGGCTGGATGAATCTTCCCCAGTGAACCGTTTCCCCCCGTGCAATCTCGCGTTGGAGAACACCTACGCAGATATCAGTAACAAAGAGGCTCGCCGGTGATCCTCCATGAACTCAAACTCAGCTCATGTGCATCGGCTGCGAGAGTAGAAAACGCTCAGTTGGCGCGGCTTAAATTCGACTTGGAGTTGTTGAACTTGTCGTATTGATTTCCGTTCCCATCGCGTTTGTCCGTTCCGTATCCAGACTTGTCGCCAGAGCCATACTTCTGCATGTAAATCTGTTTTGCCTCGGTCTGGGTCATCCCTTCCTTACTCTTAAGGATCTGCTGGTACCTTTCCGTCGCGACCCGTCTCGCATCTGATCTTCGGCGATCCGCTCCCATCCCCATCCTCTCTGTTGAAGCCGACTTTGCAGCAGCTCCGGCCGCCTGAACCTGGCTCTGAGGTCGAGCTTC